>JAZOUI010000231.1:0-18034 GCA_045658145.1 Pumilibacteraceae bacterium | reverse complement strand
ACGCTGCCTGTCCTGACGACGTCATCATTGCGCCTACGCCCCCTTCGAGCGCAGCAATCTTCTTTTCAACCGCATCAACGGTAGGGTTTCCTATACGGGTATAGAAAAATCCGTCCTGTTTTAAATCGAACAAATCGCCCACTTGTTGAGTAGATTCATACTTATAAGTGGTTGACATTGCAATAGGCAATACTCTTGGGTCGCCATTTTCGGGATTGTATCCTGCCTGTACGCATTTAGTTTCGATTTTCATAGTTTTCTCCTTCAAGTATTTAAATTTCGTTCTTTTCGATATATTGTGTTTCGTTAAAAGTAAGGGCGGGATTTCCACCTACAAACTCGGATATAATATCGTCGATTTTACGTCCTGACGGGACGGCTAAACGATAAGTAACGTCTGCGCCGTACTCAACGCTTAACTTTTCAATGCCGTTTTTTTCAAAATAAACGGGTGCGCGCTTTGATTTTCCGTAATCAAGCGTCAAAGTATAAACGTCACAAGGCGAAAGTCTGATTTTTGTAGCGCCATGAAGGGCTGACGACGCTGTGGACGAATACGCCCTCACAAGTCCGCCTGCGCCTAGTTTTACACCACCAAAATAGCGAACGACTGCAACTAGCGTTTCTTTAAGCGAAGTGGCTTTTAATGCCTCTAAAATAGGCTGACCTGCCGTACCACCCGGCTCGCCGTCATCCGAAAAGCGCGCGCAGTTACCTAGCGTGTCAAATATCGCGCCGTAACAAACGTGAGTTGCATCCGAATATTTCTTTCTAATCGCGTTAAGTTCGCTAAAAAACTCTTCTTCATTGCGCACTCTACGCACTTCCCCGATAAAAATCGAACGACGTATTTCGCTTTGCTCAGTATATGATTGTACGGTAACGTACTCTTTCATTACTCTACCGTAACCTTAAGGTGTACTTTTTTACCCTTGTGTAGTACGAACTCATTGCCTACGTTCATATCGCCAAGCGTAGTAGAAACGGCGGGCACTTTGCTTTCGTTTAACTTTACGCCACCACCTTCAACAAGACGTCTTGCCTCCGATTTAGAAGTTGCAACTCCTGCAAGCACCATTACGTCAACTACGGGCGTAGCGCTATCTGCTTTTATCGTAACGGAAGGCATTGCATCAGCATTGCCCGAGAAAGCAGCCTCTGCCTGACGTTTTGCCTCGTCTGCTTTTTCCTGACCGTGAACGAGTTTGGTTACTTCATAAGCAAGACGGGATTTTGCAGAATTAATTCTCTCGTCCGTGTATTTAGTAAGTTCAGCAATCTCATCAAGGTCCATAAAGGTAAGAAGGCGCATACATTCCGCTACCTTACAGTCTTCTACGTTACGGAAGTACTGATAGAAGTCGTAAACGGAGCATTTATTTTCATCAAGCCACAAAGCGCCCTTTTGCGTTTTACCCATTTTCTTGCCTTCGCTGTTAAGAAGGAGCGTACAAGTCAAGCAATAAGCGTCCTTTTGCTCTTTTCTACGGATAAGGTCCACGCCTGCAAGCATATTCGACCATTGATCGTCACCACCTACTTCAAGACAGCATCCGTACTTTTGATTAAGGTACAAAAAGTCATAGCCTTGCATAAGCATATAGTTAAACTCAAGGAAAGTAAGTCCCTTTTCCATTCTTTGCTTAAAGCACTCTGCCGTGAGCATCTTGTTTACCGAGAAATGCACGCCGATATCGCGCAAGAAGTCAACGTAGTTGAGTTTAAGCAACCAGTCTGCGTTGTTTGCAATAATAGCACCGTTTTCGCCCTCGAACGAAATAAAGCGAGACATTTGGTTTTTAAAGCATTGAATATTGTGATTGATGGTCTCGATAGTCATCATTTGACGCATATCACTTCTACCCGACGGATCGCCGATCATACCCGTTCCACCACCAAAAAGTGCGATAGGACGGTGACCGTAACGTTGCATCCACGCCATAGCCATAATGGGAATATAGTGTCCGATATGCAAACTGTCTGCAGTCGGGTCAAAGCCTATGTAAAAAGATACTTGTTCAGTTTCAAGTTTCTTTTTAAGGTCTTCGCCATATACGGTTTGTTTGATAAAACCTCTTTCTTCTAAAATGTCATAAACGTTTTTTGCCATAGTTAATTTCCTCCGTCGTTGTCGTTATGTTTTTTCGTTTCCGTAATGTAAATGCGCTCGGGCAGATATTTTAACGCAAAGTACGCCATAAGCCCTACTGCAATTCCCGCTACCACGCTGGCAAAAAGCATTAGCGGAAGGATAGAAACGAGATTTGTTTGTACTATTATCGACGCTACAATAAGTTGTACGCCGTTATGAATTACCGCACCTATGAACGATACGGTTACGATACTTATGCGCGGAACAAGTTTTTTTATTAAAACAAGTTCTATGCAAAGCGATATCGTTCCTGCCGGAAGTGAGTATGCTAGCGAAAATATATTTCCACCGAATAAACTTCCTAACAGACATCTGACTACTAAAATTATGAAAGCATCTACTCCGCCTAACGTGAATACCGCAATTAGCGATACGACGTTACTTATTCCCATTTTTGCGCCCGGAGCGAACGAAAACAGGGGCGGTAGCGCGTTTTCAAACACGTGCAGTACAAGGGCTACTGCTGTATAAAGGGCGATTAGCGTAATTCGTTTACTGCTCATACGCCACCTCCGGAATCAACCTGAAAATCCGAATTGCCCGTTACTTTTATAACGATATTTTTTGGCAAACAGATAATACTTTGATTTACTTTATTAATTTTTCCCGTGTGCTGACAAACTTTGTCTTCGCAGTTCGTTTCGCTAACGAATACTTGACCGTTTTGTATCTCAACCACAAGTCCATCTAGTTGGATTTTTCGATTAGTATTTAGCGAATAGGAGGACGTTTGTCCGTTTACGGTTATTTCCACAACGTTTCCCGTGGGAGCAGTAAAGTAGGGAATTATTGACCATACAAGCGCAATTATCAGCACAAGCGACATAAGTATTACGTCAATCAGTTTGATCGGGCGCGAGTTCTTTATTTCCCTTACTCTTTTTACGTCCGTCATACTTGCTGATACTCCGTAAGATACAATTTTTCACTCTGGGCAAAGTTAAACTCGCCCACTACTTTCATTTTTTTATCAGCGGTAAAAAGTAACGCGTCGTAACCCTTTTCGCTGATAATTTCACTAGCCTTCGTCAGTCCTACAACGCAGGCTGTTGTGGATAAAATATCGCACCAAAGCGAACTTTCACCCACGATTGTCGCCGAACACACGGCGGTGGCGTCGGTAAAGTACCTATTAGTTTCTTGGTCGTATTTCACGCCCGTAGGATAACCCGTACGTCCATCGATTATATGATTTATTCGCACGCTAGAATTCTCGTAGTCGTAAAAATAACATCTTTCATAATCGCCACTCGTAACGACCGAAACGTTTCCTTTGCGATAAAAACCGCATACGTAATGAGAAGTGTTTATCGTTTGTCTAGGGTTAATTACGCCCACTCCCCAATCGCGAGCAACGTTATTTTCGATATACTCGCCTATAAGCATTACGTTACCACTAATCTGGAAAAGCGCACTACTAACGCCGTGGCGCAACGCTATTTCCTTGCATAAATCCGCACAATATCCTTTTGCGAGCCCACCAAAATCAAGCGTTAAAGCATCTATTGTTTTCATCAAGTAATACTTGCCGTTTTCGTTACTTACCGTAAGCGCTGACAAATTTGCTTGCTCTAGTAAACTAGCGCACTCGCTTGCCGAAGGCAAGGCTTGAATTTTCTCGTTACCGTAAACGTATTTTTTAACGCCGTCAGCATCCACTCCCCACGCACTTGATAACGCACCAAGCGAAACGTTAAACGCGCCGTCGGTAAGTGCATACGCCTCTTTTGCCACAAGCGCCATGTTATAAGCGTGTTTATCCACTTCCACTTTTTCATTTGCCTTTGCCTTGTTAAAAGCAGACAGCAAACTATCGCTACGGTTGACGTTAACAGACTTGTCTATTTCATCTAGCATTTTGTCTATTTCGTCTAGCGCGCCTTTAGCGTTACCACCTTGCGCCTTTGCCGAATAAGTCATAGTGGAAGAAAATGTCGTATGGATACGCTCGGAGTATCCTTTTGGCGTGCAACCAGCAACGAAAATAAATGTGATTGCGATAATAATGGCTAACGTTTTTTTAGTTTTACTAAAAACTTTTGCCACGTTATTTTGCAATGAAAACTACGCCCAACGTATCCGGTCCGCAATGACTACCAACAACAGGTCCAACAAGTTGACGCCAAATATCCGCGTTAGGATATTTTTCCTTAAGCGTATTGTAGATAATTTCTTCGTCTTCAGGACTGTCGGCATTGATTATAACAATGGGATAAGAGGTATCCACTTCGTCTTTTTCAAGATAATCGATAAGCGTATGAATGGACTTCTTTCTTCCCTTTGCTTTCTCGATGTTTTCAAGTTTTCCGTCGATACACTTGATAATAGGCTTTAAGTTAAGCAAAGTGCCCATAAGCGCCTTAAAGGACGTAAGTCTGCCACCACGTTTAAGGTACTCAAGGTCACCTACCGTAAAGTAGCAACTAGACCTTTCACGTATATCTTCAACAAACTTAATTACTTCGTCGTCGCTTGCGCCTTCGTTATGAAGTTTTGCAGCGAAATAAACGATAATACCTGCGCCCATACTGATATTTTCAGTATCAACAACAGTTATTTTACGATCGGGATACTTTGCAAGCAATTCTTCTTTAGCCAAGTTAAGCGAGTTAAAAGTTCCGCTCATCTTGTGCGAGAAAGATACGTAAAGTACGTCGTCGCCATTTGCCAAAACGGGTTCGAAAATATCAACGTAATCGTTCATATTAAGCGCGCTAGTTTTCGCTGACGCGCCCTTTCTCATTTTGTCGAAGAATTCCTTGTTGTCCGTTTCTTTGCCTAAATCGTAATAATATTCCTGTCCGTCGATAGTATACGGCATAGAGATAAACTTGATGCCCAGTTCTTCTACTTTGTCATACCAAAGTTCGCAGTTGCTGTCACAAAAAAATACACTCATTACTCTCTCTCCTTTTTCATACGTGCGCACGTATATGCGCAAGTATATTTACTAACTTATATTATAATACCTTTTACGCAGTTTGTAAAACGATTTTGCACAAATTTTTCATAAATGACTGTTAAATTTGCACAAAAAAGGCCGTGGATAGCCACAGCCTTAACAAAATCTTATGTCGCCTACATTATTCTCCGAATATATCGTAAAAAATTTGCAAGGAAACTAAACTACTTTCATACACCTGTTCAAACGTTATGCAAATGATTTTTATTGCGCGCATTACCACGCTTTTAGACACGGAAATAGACGCTAAATCGTCCAAAGTGCGATAAGCAATTTCGTCTAACGTTCCACCAGGTGTGGTTAAATCGTTGTTGACGCGATTAGTAGGCAATGAAATAAATCCCGACATTGACAAAACTTTTTGTATAAACTTTGCGACAATTAAAGGCGCTGAAATGGACGAATAAAGTAATGCTTTTAGCGTTTTTAATAGTATGATAAAAAGGTTAGCGCTGTCAATAGAAGTCGACGCTTTGTCCACTACTTCACACACAAGTCCTGCCGACGCGTACTTTTCAGGATCTTGGCAAAGCGAGTACGTATCTTCTACGACCGTTGCGCCCGTGACGATATACGCGCCCCCTTTTTGAGTGAGTTCGTACTCACAAAAAGCAAAAGGCTGAGATGCAAATTTGAGTTTTGCATTATTCTTTTTAACCCCGCGCATTGTCGCTGTAATTATTCCTTCCTGCGCGCTAAAAAGGCGAACGGACCTGTCGTTTTCACGCAAGTCCGAACTTTTTAATAAAATTGCAATCACCTTTTTTTCCATCGCTATCCTTCAATCAAACTTTCTTTCTTCATCTTCCGCATCATCGGTTAGGTCATGATACAACAAATAGTAACCTAAATATCCACTAGCGGTAAACAAATCCCACCCAAGCCCAGACATACTATTGGGCACAGCAGGTATTATCTTGTGTTTTTTGTCCTTGTTTTGCATAGTTTTGACCTCCACTTTTAGTATGTGAAAATCAAAACGGTGCTATACGTACCCTGTTATTTTTTCAATTTCTTCATATCGTAGCCGATATCGGACATAACAAGTCCGTCGTTACGCCAGTCTTCGCGAACCTTAACAAAAAGTTCCATATACACCTTTGCATCAAGCAATCTTTCAACATCTTTTCTAGCACGCTCGGCAATCATTTTAAGTTTTTCGCCACCTGCTCCGATAATGATAGATTTATGCGAATCTTTTTCTGCGACGATATCAATTAAGATATGAGCAACGTCGCGTTCGTCATAATACATATTTTGAATACTTACGCCTATTCCGTGCGGAATTTCATCGTTAAGGAGCATAAGCGCTTTTTCACGAATAATTTCGCATATCATATAGCGTTCGCTTTTGTCAGTAATTTCGTCCACGGGATAGTAGCAAGGTCCTTCGGGAAGTTCTTTTGCCAAGTATTCGCGAAGAACGTCTACGTTACGCTTATTTTTAGCGGACGTAGGAATAATTTCTTTGACCGCTCCCCTATCCGCCGTAGCGTCCAAAAGGAAGGAAAGACGCTGAAGAATAGGATAAACTTTATCGTATCCTACTGCATCTACTTTGTTAAGAACAAGGTAAACGGGCGCATCACCTTTAAGATATTTTTCCACAAAAGCAGTATCAGCATCGCTAATACGCTTTGTAACGTCAAGCACGATTACTATCGCATCAACGCCTTCGGTTGCTCCGCGCACGCATTTATCCATATACTCGCCAAGGCGCGTTTTGGGTTTATGCACGCCCGGGGTATCAACGAAAATCATTTGGTATTCTTTGGTCGTCAAAATACCGTTTACTCTATCTCGCGTGGTTTGTGCTTTGGGCGAAACGATAGATACTTTTTCGCCGATAAGCGCATTCATAAGCGAAGATTTGCCTACGTTGGGGCGTCCTAAAATTGTTATAAATCCTGATTTCATTTTACCTTCCTATTCCACAAGCAAGCAATACGCTTTCTTCTTTTTCGCGCATAACTTTGCGGTCTTCTTCTTCAATATGGTCGTAGCCGAGTAAATGCATAAGTCCATGTACAAACAAATAGCAATTTTCTCGCTCAAACGAGTGTCCGTACTCGTTTGCCTGCTCACGCGCTATACTTTCGCAAATAACGATACTGCCCAAAAATACTCCACCACGCTCTTCATCATACTCGTAGGGATAATTTTCCTGAGTAAAGTCCATTATCTCATCTAGCGCAGGATAAGACAAAACGTCAGTAGGTCGGTCAACGTTACGGGTGCGCAAATTAAGTTCGTGCATTTGTTGGCTATCAATATACTCCACTTCTACTACGGCATCGCCTACAAGCGAAAGAACTTCATATGCCACGCTCGCAAGCGCAGAAAACTGGTCGTTTTGTTTTTCACAATCTACTTTTATCACTTTATCACCTTTCCGTCGGGATACTGTACGCGTTCGTGGTACAATCCACCGTACTGTTCAATAATGGTCTTTTTAATAACGTTAAGGTCTTGCATCGTTATTTCACAGTTATCAAACTGTTTACGGGCAATACGGTCGTTAATGATAGACGTTACGATAGCGTCCACTTCAGTAGGCGTAGGTTTGCCCTTTGCACGAAGTGCGGCCTCGCTCGCATCACAAATCATTATGATTGCGGCAATCTTTGTAACGGGGCGCGGTCCTTGGTAAGAATATTCGCTAATATCCACTTCTCCGTCCGTAAGTTTTGTTGCTTTGTTATAGAACACAGCCATCGGGAGCGTGCCGTGATGCTGGTTGGTAACGTGGGCAATCTCAATAGGAATACGGTATTTTTGACACAAGTCAAAGCCGTCCGTAGCGTGTTTTCTCAAAATCTTTGCACTAACTTCAGGAAGTAATTCGTCGTGGGGGTTATAGCCCGACTGGTTTTCCGAGAAGAAGGTGGGGTTACCTAATTTACCAACGTCGTGATAGTAAGCGCACGCCTTTGCTAGATAAGGGTTTTCGCCTATACGCATAGCGCATACTTCGGCGAAACTGGCTACTGCGAGCGAGTGGTTAAACGTTCCTAGTGCATCGGAAATAAGCATCTTCATAAGTGGGGAATTGTTGTCCGTAAACTCCATAAGTTTTGTGTTCGTTATAATATTAAACAAACTTTCAAAAATAGGTTGGAGTATTAATCCTACGATAGGTTGCGCAAAAGCAACAAGGCATACGAAACCTAAAATTCCCATAAAGTCTATTTCTCTTAAAATAAATGACGACATAAATAACAGCGCAAGCGTAACGGTACTAATAAGGAATCCTCTTATGATATACATTACTCTACGCGTTACGTTAGATAGCGTATATGATGCTATCGAGCCGATAAATATTCCCGTGATCATCATCACAACTACGGTAAGCGTATCTACTTTACTACCGATAATGGACTCGAAAAGCAGTACGCACGCCACGATAAGATTAGTAGTTATGTTCGTAATGAACGAGTCACGCCTGTCCGCTAGGGGCGCTACGATAAACGCCACGAACGCCACGGGCATATAATACAAATTAAGTGATGACGTTACAATGCAAAGTACGTAAGTGAATATAAGCGACGTACATATTGCAAAAAGTTTTTTAGTTTTTTCAATCAGTTTGCTACGTGAATAAATTAGATACGTTATAAGTGATACCAAAATGAGCAACGTACTGATTGCGCATCCTGCAAGTGCTACGTAAAAATCGCTCGTAACTACTCCGTCAAACGAGCCAAACATAAAATACTTGCAAAACGCTACCGCAACAATAATAACGTACGACAACATAAATATTGCCGTTGCGCTAATATATGCGTTTCTATTGGTTATCGTTTTCATCTTTCTTTTTCTCCGCTTGGGCGTAGGCGAGTACGATTCGCTGAACAAGTTCGTGTCTTACAACGTCCTTTTCGCTAAACCAGCACACGTCAACGTCCTCGATTTCCTTTAGTATTTTTACGGCGTTTTTAAGTCCGCTTTCTCCACGAGGGAGATCGATTTGAGTTAAATCGCCGTTTACAACTACTTTACTTTTCTCGCCCATACGGGTAAGAAACATTTTCATTTGTTCTACCGTCGTGTTTTGAGCCTCATCCAAAATTATGAACGCGCTCGAAAGCGTTCTACCGCGCATATAAGCAAGCGGTGCTATTTCAATTATGCCACGTTCGATAAGCGCTTTGTAATTATCAACGCCAAAAAGTTCTTGGAGTGCATCATACAACGGACGCAAGTACGGATCTACTTTTTCCTGCAAGTCGCCCGGCAAAAAGCCTAATTTTTCTCCTGCCTCGATTGCAGGACGAGTTAAAATGATTTTTTCCACTTCACCCGACTTATAAGAGGCAACAGCCATTGCTACAGCAAGATAAGTTTTGCCCGTTCCTGCAGGGCCTACGCCAAACACTAACGTATTCTTTTTGATAGCGTTGACGTAATTGCGCTGACCGAGCGTTTTGCACTTAATATACTTTCCGCGCGCAGTAACAGCCACCACTTCGCTAGCAAGCGAAACTATCTCGTCAGGCTTGTCCATAAGCGCAAGGTCGATACTGCTGTTTACCTTTTCACGAGTGATTTCGTACCCTTTGCCCATTAGCGACATAAGGTTTTGAATAAGATAAACTGCTCTCTCGACGTCCAAGTCCTTGCCTATTACTTTAAGTTCGCCGTTTTCAGGACGGAGCGACACTTTCATCCCCTTTTCAATGAGCGTAGCATACTCGTCCATAGGCCCAAAAAGTTTTATTAATGTTTCAGTTGTTACAGGTATGCTGTGTGTCACGTGATTTCCCTTTCCGTCGTCATATAAACGGTGATTTCGTATTCTGTTTGCGACAACTCTCGTACGTGCGTTTTAATTTCCGTATTTTCGTCCGTGTCGCAGATAAACTCCGACTGCGCTGTCGTCGTGCATTTTTCCACCAAACTTTCTATCGTTGTTTGGCTTTCCTTCCTTTCCGTTTCATAACAAACGGTGCGCTCCACTTTTATAGGCAAAAGTGGCAGAAAACTTTGCATGCGCTCGCTTTCATAGTTTATAAAAGGCGATTGCACTTTGCCTAGCGTTATTCCCCATAAGCGCAGTTGGGTAAACGACTTGCTTTTACCCGTTCGGCTAAGGCTATACGAATTAAGCGAAGTTATGAAAACACGCTTTTTCGTTACCTTGCCGTAAACTTTACCACTAGCAGTCACGTCCATTAGTTCTTGACCGTTTTGGTCGTAAAGTTTGCCTTCGATTAGCATTTCGCCCGCTTTTACTCTTTGTCCGATATTGACTTTTGTCGTGCCACTTTCACAAACGATGCGAGTGACCGTCGCGTCAAAGCGTGAACAAAGATTTTGAGCAGTTAGGGGCTTTGGGGTGGTTTTATCGCGCTCGGCAACGTGGACGTACAAAGTGTGTCCCACTACCTTGACTGAACACTCGGCAACTCCGTCAAACGAGTTTACTACCATTTTGACGTAATCACGGTCTATCGCGGTTATAGGCAAGCCACTCTTTATCCCGTTGTTTTTTAGGTAAGATAAAAACTCTGTTTTAGCAATGGTTTCCGTTCCTGTAATTTTAACGTCTAGCAAAAAGAAGTTTGTGATAAAAAATAGAACGGCAACAGTCAAAGTTCCTACTATTAGAGCAACTCGGTTTAGTTTGCTTTTCAGCCAACAAAACAGTCCGATATACTCCACCACAATACAATTATAGCACAAACGATTACAAATTGCAAAAGTTTTTGCATAGTCTTTTTGATATATTATTATAATAAACTGATTAGAAGTGATAGATATTGCACTTTTTATATAGATATTTTCTCGCGCGAGCGCATTAAATAGGCGCGCGCGATTAAAACCCGTTACTTTGATTTTTACTTCGCGCCGAAACAAAGAAAATTTTACAGGGAAGGCGTTTTTACTCTTTTTTGCACTACATTTCTTTTTGCGAGACACAATTAATCTTCCCCTTGATAATCAACGTTCCACCATCTAGTTCTTCCATCATCAAGTTTTCGCCAGTAACGCTAATCACTATCTTTTTGAACGAAACGCTAATCTCTTGATCTCCAACGTAAACAAGCCTTTCAACGCCTTCTACGTACACGTATTCGCCGTTAAAGTTAATTACGCTATATCCTCCGCCCACTCCAAGTTTTGCCGTAAGTTCACCTATAAAACTCATTTTATCACCTCACGATATAGTTTACGTAACTTACGTGGTTGATATGTCTAATAGATAAAAAACAAAGAAGAAAGAAACGTAAAAAAGTTCCTTTCTTCTACAAAACAGCGTGGTACGTACCCTTTTGTTTTTACTTTTTTGAGTTTTCTCGGGCGTTATAAAAAACGTATTGTTGAGCAAATCCTGCCCACTCGCCATAACGATCCAAATAATAATCTCGCACCTTTTTGGGGGTATCGAGCACATCCGTACTACTCGATTTAAATATCCAAGTATCCACCGGATAAGATCGAGTTAAGTGCAATCCAAACAGCACTATGCAGTCAGCAACTTTCGGTCCTATTCCTTTTTGAGAAAGCAAAAGTTTATGTACGACTTCAGCGTCGTCGTTGCCCACTATTTTATCACACACGTCCATAAACGTTCGTGACGTTTCGTATAGATAAGGCGCGCGATATCCTAGTCCTAACTGTTTTAGTTCTTCAATCGTAGCGCACTTAAGTTGTGAAATTGTCGGAAATGCATAGTAGCCATTTTTCTTCGTGCCGTATTTTTTGCAAAGTCGCTCGATAATTCCACGGATACGAGTAATATTGTTATTCGCTGAAATTATGAAACTTATTGTCGTTTCATAAAAATCTTGGCGCAAAATTCGTATACCTTTTCCCACGTTTACACTCTCGGTTAGTTCGGGAAATGATGATAAAAAGGACGTAATTTGCCCGTAATCGGTGTTAAGGTCAAAATAGTTAGCAAAATACTGATCGTCGTCGCTCGTAAGGATTACCTTATCCCCTACGTTTTCGAGATGACAAATTTTATCAAGCGAAATAACGTCGTAACTACCGTTGGCGTTTTTGAAATACCTAAATACTTGGCCACACTCAAGCGTTGCTTTTATATCGAAAAATTGTGAACTTACTTCTATCATTATATAATGCGCGTATAAAAAAACCGTTGGTATATCCAACGGCTTATTTTTTAATTATTCAGCAGCGTAAACGCTTACCTGTTTCTTGTTTGCTCTGGTTTCGAACTTAACCTTTCCGTCGATAAGTGCGAAAAGCGTATCGTCACTACCTCTGCCAACGTTGTTACCGGGATGTACGGAAGTACCTCTCTGGCGAACAAGGATGTTACCAGCGAGAACGAATTGACCGTCACCGCGCTTTACGCCAAGGCGTTGTGCATGAGAGTCTCTGCCGTTCTTAGTAGAACCGCCACCTTTTTTATGAGCAAATAACTGAATATTGATAAACATAATTATTTAACCTCCAAATCAATAAAGTCTGAAAAGCCTTCGTAATAATCGGCTATTCCGCATAACATCGTCTCTAAAATCATATCCGCGTTATGCCTGTCTTCTGCGTTTAGGTCGGGTAATTCCAAATCTATGAGCGCCTCTTTGTCATCAATGCGTACTTTCGCATTAATTCCAGCCACTCGCATCAAGCCCAAAATTGCCGTTTGCATTATGCTGGACAGTCCTGCGCAAACAATATCTTCACCTTCTACTCCGTATCCGGTGTGTCCTTGCGCAAAAACTTTGACAATGTGTCCGTTCTTTTTTTGGATTTTAATTTCCGTCATTAGCCAATTGCTACCACTTTAATTTTGGTAAACGGCTGACGGTGACCTTGCTTTTTGCGAACGTTCTTCTTAGCTTTGTACTTGAAGACTACGATCTTCTTGTCTTTGCCTTGAGCGAGAACTTCGCAAGTTGCCTTTGCGCTAACTTCTGCGCCTGCAACTACGTTCTCTCCGTCCACGGTAAGCACTACGGGAAGCTCAACTTTGTCACCAACGTTCGCGGTAAGCTTTTCTACCTCGATTACGTCACCTTCGGAAACTCTATACTGCTTTCCGCCCGTTACGATTACTGCATACATTTTAAAGCACCTCCTCACTGATGTCTCCGCCAGGCGAGGTATCCCTTTTTAGGGCTTTCTACAAACCTCCGCTGTGCGGCTCGTAAAATATTATACTATAAAAGTAAAATAAATGTCAACGGAATTTTAGCGTTTTTTAAATGTTTTTTTGAAAAAATCATACAAAATAGTAATTTTTTGACGCGATAATCACCATCTTGTTGTCGCTTATCAGCGTTTTAGATTTTATACCCTTAACGTAGAGTTCAGATTCAATATAATTCATGTTCTTAAGCACATCAGCCAAAAGTTTAGAATAAATCTTTTCTTTTTCCACGGGCGAAAGTAAAATTTCAACGAGTACGTACTCGCTTATATACTCTTTTCCGCACACGGTATAACGACGTTTTCCGTCTGCGGAAAACAAAGAAGATACGTATTTTGACAGAGCGTTTACGTACGATTCAGCATCAATTCGGTCGGTAATATAAAAAGATCTTTCATAGCCGTTCACCGTATAAGAATTTTCGTCGTAATAGTTGTACGGCTCGGCGGTAGTTTTAGGGTATTTTGCGCTTTTGTTTTCAAAATGCGTTGCGCAAAGTTCCCAGTCCGTTTTAAGGAAAAATTCGTGGAGAGCAAGTTCGCTAGTGATTGTTGACGCTAATGAAAACGCTGATTTTTTAACGTTAAACGTAGCGCGCATATCACTCCAAGTGCAGTCAACTATATACCATTTTCCGTCGATTTTGACCTTGTTCCAAGCGTGTCCGTATTCACCATCGCCCGAATTCGCAACGCCCGTTACGCGCACGCATTCAAGCCCAAGCATATTGCAAAGGAGCGAATACGCTTTACTCATTCCGTCGCATACTGCCATATAATTCGTGTTGGTAAGCACGCCTTCAAGATAGAACGCGCTATTTTTTACCGCGTCGCTTATTTCGCTAAGTTCGGCTGCTTTTTGGTCGTAAGTAACTCGCCACATTACCCAGTCGAAAATGGCATGAGCAAGTTCGCGCTCGTTCATATTTTCATCAGTAATTTGGCAAAGAAGTTCACGCGCGTAATCGTAATAAGTTTGCGCACGGCTACCACTTTTAGGCACGGGTTTATAGCCAAATTCAGCCACACGATAAAGTTCGTCCGTGGTGCTAACTTCCACTTCTTTTTCATCATTAAGCGCGTCTATAAAAAGCGTATTATTTTGCCGTCCACTCGTTGACAAATGGAGCAACGAGCCGTTTATATTCGTGCCTGTAACTGCGTTTGACTGATAGGGCGTAGACATAGTATAAAACTTAAAACTGATGGTGACGTACCTGCCCGTTTGGTGTGTATTGATATCGTAAGTGCCCGTGTAACTACACTTGTCAAACGCCGATTTTGCAAGTCTATTGATGCTTTTACTCGGCTCGTAACCAAGGTAAATTTTACACTCGGACGTGGTGCTTTGATTGTCTGACGGCTGGTCGCGGAATAGCATATAATAGTCGTAAATTGCGTAAAATTCGTCGTCCGAAGTGACAAAGTAATTTCCACCAAACCACTCCTTTTCAAGGTATGGTTTAGCATCTTCGTCAACGGGTGCAAAAGACTGCACTTCACTATACTTTGAAGGTGCTAACCAGTCGCCGTTTCCTTCCGATTTTACCTTGATTTCGCAAGGGGAAAAAGCGTTAAATTGTTCGGGCGTAAGGATAAGCGAATCGTCGTTAGCATCAAAAATTTGCTCGTTATTGCCCGATTTTACACTCACCTTAAAACTTTCGTTTTCAGTCGTTTCGCTCCAAGAAATTAGCGTAGAAGGATATAGTGTATCACAATCAACCTTGATGTTTTGGGGTACGACGCTACCTGATAGCGTTACGATATTCTCCTTTGCCGTTGCCTTTCTTCCGTCAACACGAGCGGTAATTTCGTATTTGCCGATTTCGTCGGGCGTGAAAGTAAATTCGTTACCCTCTTCTTGCACGACTTCTCCGTTGACCATCCAGTCTATTACGGAAAGACGGGTATTGTCTTCAAAATAATTGACCTTGTATTTTACTGCACTTTTTTGCGTTTGATTAGTTATTCCGTCTATCTTTTCTAACGTGACGGGCTCGGTGCAATCGCCGTGACGGTTCACTAAAATGCTATCCGTATACTTACTACCGTCCTTTGCTGTAACGGTTGCGGTAATTTCACGGTACTTGGGCGCACTATAATTAGGGGATAAGGTATAAACTTCGCCCGTGTAATTTAGTTTGTCACCGTTAATTTGCCACTCGACCGTGTAATTTTTCGCAGAGCGTTCGCCGTCGTTTATGATTACGTAAATTTCAGTCGCGCGAATATCATTTTCGTGTCGTGAACGCTCGCTTGCGTAAAGACGCAATGAAGAAATTTCTTTGTTTACCGTGACGGTACATCTGGCTATTTTACCCTTGTCGTCAGTTGCCGTAAGCGTCGTTTCTCCCTCGCCTACCGCTACGACAGTGCGCGAATTTACGCTAATCACCTGCTCGTTAGACGAAGTGAGCGTAAACGAAAATGCGCGTGGCTTTGACGTGCTAAAATCAAATTCTTCGTTTGTAACAATCCATCTATCGCCCTCGGTAAGCACCTTTTCTTCGTTCGAAAAATAAAATTCATACTCGGGGCTGAAGATTGATTGCAAAAATTCGCATCCAAAAAGCGAACTAGTTGTAAAAATTAGACACAACGTTAGCGCAAAAAACTTCATTATTGAATTTTTAAGCATTTTTATCATATTTTATATTATATCAAAGGCTTTGATTTTTTACAACGATATTAAGTGAAAAATAGACAAAATTCACGCTTTTTTTATTTCCCGTTCTAATTTTTTCACACTCAAAATATGATATATAAAAAACTTTTTTGGTGAAATTATGCGAAAAAATATCTTATCTGCGCTATTTACTTTATCCTTTTTTACCATTTTAGACAGAGTTTTAGGCTTTTTGTTCAAAATTTGGCTTTCACGTGAACTAGGCGCAACTAGTTTGGGTGTGTATCAAGTGGCACTCTCTTTTTTCTTTGTGCTTTTAACAGCAACGACGAGCGGTATCCCACTTATCGTAAGTAAATCCACCGCAAACTATCGCGCAAAAAACGACCTTATAAACGAAGGGGGAATTACAAGCGCGTCACTTATTGTTGGCTCCGTACTTGCCGTGATTATTTGTGTGCTTACGCTCGTTTTATTTACGCCTATTAAAAACTCGTTTGCCGACGAGCAAAGCGCCTTCGTTCTATTGTTTTTATTACCGTCCTTACTTTTTTCCGCCGTTTATTCAGCGTTTAGGGGCAATCTATGGGGTAGACAAAAATATTTTGCAGTTTCAATCGTAGAAATCATCGAGCAAGTTGCTCGCATAATTGCTTGTTTTTTACTATTTTACATAAGCGCAAACAAACTTTATGCAACCGCAATAAGTTTATCAATAGGTTGTTTTGTAAGTATGGCTTGCGTTTTCGTATGTTTCGTGCGCGCAAAAGGCAAACTATATTCGCCCAAAGGGCATATTTTACCGCTAATTAAATGCTCTACGCCTATTACTCTTTCACGTGCTGGTAGTAACGTAACTAGTTCGCTTATTGCCATAGCCGTACCATTTTTACTTGTATCGTCAGGAATAAACGAAACGAAAGCACTCGCTTTGTTTGGCTCTAGCGTAGGTATGGCGTTACCATTACTTTATATCCCTATTACAATTGTTGGCTCGCTAGCGTTCGTGATGATTCCTGCGCTATCGGAAAGCGTTGCAAAAAACGATTTTGTACGCGTCAACTCACAAATTTCCAGCGCAACGAGTTTTTCTATCATATTATCTTCGCTATTCGTTCCTATGTTTTACGTTTTGGGCGAACAAATCGGACTGTTCTTATATGACGATTTGAATTCGGGACTGTTTTTGGCGCGCTCGGCTTGGTTACTCGTTCCGCTTGCCGTGGAAAACATAACTTCGTCGCTTATGAACTCGCTTGATTTAGAAAAACAGAGTTTTTTCAATTACGTTATCGGATCAGCGTTAACTTTCGTGGTGATGTTCGCTTTTTACGGTTCGTTCGACGTAAGCGTGCTTTCTTTTGCAATGGGGCTAGGCTGGAGCATTTCTTCACTTTTGCATATTCGTTCTATCAAAAAGCGTACAAACATTTCAATTAAGCCACTTGTTTTTACTTTACTTAAAAGTACGGCATTGCTTTTGCCTACAATTTTTATAACTAAAAGCATTTATTCGCTTTGCTATGCTTTGCCCACTTTTCTCGCGCTAGCAATAACTTCGATAATATCGGTACTCTTTTTCTCTGCCCTTGCGCTCGTGTTTAATCTTGTTGATATCGACTTTTTTATTCCTAATTCAAAAAGTAAAAAAATTATGCAAAAAAACGCTTGCTAATCGGCAAGCGTTTGCTATATAATAAAGGGGTCGTTAGACAGAAAATTTAATACAAGGAGAAGCCCGACATTGATGAAAAATCAACAGGAAATTGCGACTCCGAAGAACGCAACCTTCGAAGAACCGCAAACGAAAGTACAACAGACTTGCGAAACAAAACGGTCACTATTTATGCGATTGTTTTTCTCAGGTGCAATTACCCACAGCACGACTCCATCTAAAAAAGTCGCTTATATCGCCGTGACCGCTGCTTTTCTAGCCGTGGCCAATATGTTCGAGATCAAATTTGCTGACGTGCAATTCTCGCTTACCATTGCCGTCTCCGCTCTCGCCGGTGTAATGTTAGGTTCGGTTTTTGGATGCGTAGCCGCCTTTTTAGGCGACCTTGTGGGCTTTTTATTTAATTCAGGCGGTTTCGCTTATATGCCTTGGGTAGGCATCAACCTTGCCGTAATTGCCCTTCTTGCAGGAATTATCGTGGGTGGAATCAACCTT
>JAZOUI010000230.1:0-1588 GCA_045658145.1 Pumilibacteraceae bacterium | reverse complement strand
CTATTTTTTTGCTAATGGTTGTAATTGATTAAAATCTATGCTATAATATTAGATATGATTAAACGAAAAAGGAAAATTATTATATTTAGTGTAATCTGTGTTTTGCTACTTGCTTTCGTTATATGGATAGTGTGGAGTAATTTTGCGCTTGAAGTGAGTGAATACAAAGTTTTTAGTAAAAACGCGGAACAAAGTTATGACGGCTTTCGTATAGCGCACGTGTCGGATCTTCATAACGCTGAAATGGGCGAAGGAAACGAACAACTTCTCGATGCGATAGAGGAAAGCAACCCTGATATTATCGCCATAACGGGTGATATGATTGACTCGCAAAGGACGAACGTTGCGGTTGCACTCGCGTTTGCGGAAAAAGCGGTAAAAATCGCGCCCTGCTATTACGTCACGGGCAATCACGAATCGCGCACGAGCGAGTATCGATCGTTAAAGCAAGGTCTGATAGATTTGGGTGTTAAAGTTTTGGAAGATGAGAAGGTGGAAATTACGCGTATGAGCAAAACGATTACGCTTATCGGTGTAAACGATCCTGCTTTTTCGTCGGGAAACAGCGACGCGGATATAATGCAAAACAAATTGCACGGTTTAGCGCGTGGCGAAGATTACACGGTTTTGCTTTCGCACCGTCCTGAACTTTTTGACGTCTACGTGCAAAACGGAGTAGACTTGGTATTGAGCGGACACGCGCACGGCGGACAGTTTCGCGTGCCATTTTTAGGCGGACTAGTCGCGCCCAACCAAGGGCTTTTTCCGCAGTACGACGGCGGAGTGTATAAAAGCGGAAAAACGACGATGATAGTAAGTCGCGGAATAGGCAATAGCGCGTTCCCGTTTAGAATAAACAATCGTCCCGAATTGGTAATAGTAGAACTTAAAATATAGCGTGTGCAAACAAAAGCGCACGCTTTTTTATTTTGATAAAAGATTTTATTAAAATATCATATTTTTTTCATTGATTTTTTGATTATTATATGATATAATAAATAATGGAAAGTTTGGGGTGTTTCGCCACTTTCTTAAATAAAGAAAAAAAATTTTTAAAAGAGGTATATTGATATGAAAAACATTGATTTGACCAAATACGGTATCAGCGGTGTTAAAGAAATCATCCACAATCCTAGTTACGAAGAATTGTTCGTTGCAGAAACCGACCCCACGCTCGAAGGCTATGAGAAGGGTCAAGTTACTGAACTTGGCGCAGTTAACGTAATGACGGGTATTTATACTGGTCGTTCGCCCAAAGATAAGTTTATCGTTATGGACGAAAACTCTAAGGACACCGTTTGGTGGACTAGCGACGAGTTCAAAAACGACAACCATCCTTGTAGCGAAGAGACTTGGAAAGCGCTTAAAGACCTTGCTATCGAAGAACTTTCCAACAAGAAACTTTACGTAGTTGACGTATTCTGCGGTACTAACGCAGACTCCAGAATGGCTATCAGATTCATTATGGAAGTTGCTTGGCAGGCTCACTTCGTTAAGAATATGTTCATCAACCCCACGGCAGAAGAACTTGAAAACTTCACGCCCGACTTCGTATGCTACAACGCATCCAAAGCAAAGGTTGAAAATT
>JAZOUI010000229.1:0-8665 GCA_045658145.1 Pumilibacteraceae bacterium | reverse complement strand
AGCAGTAATTTCCACTTTTGCAACGCCACTCAAATCATCAGTTGCCGTGTACGCAGGAACGGGGTAAGCCGAACCAACTACGGCGTTGTATTTGGGAGCGGAAACTTCAAGCGTCGGCTGGATAACGTCCGCGATACCTTTTGCTTGAAGATTCATTCCTTTTACTTGCTTAAATACGTAAGTTGCCGTTTCAGCAAGATAACTCTTGCAGTAGAAAGAAAATTTAACTTTACCGCTGGTAAAACCTTTCCAAAGCGAATCACCAAGTTGTTTAGCGTCGTCAAGGTCTGCTATAGGCGTGTTTGCGCCCCAAGAAGTAGTCAACCAGAACACTTTGTCTGCCGAATCGTAACTGATACGCAACGTGTTAAGCGCACCGTTACGATCGTAATATCCACCTCTCTTTCCCGACAAACTGAGCGCGTGCCAAGCACCGTACTGATTGTCTTTGTGAAGTCTGTCCCACGATGATTCGTAACCTACCATCGCGTTTTGTCCATCTCCCTTGATAAGGAAATAGCAGGTATCCATCGTACCCGAAGTAACGTTGTTTGCTCTCATAATAACGAAACTTTCAGGATCTTCTACGTCGGTAAGTTGAATCCAGAACTGTTCAGCGTCAGCAGAACCTTTCGTAGAAGGAACGGGATAAAATTCCGTGAAATATTCGCCTTTTTTAGCGCCCTTAAGGTCGATTACTTGACTAAACTCAAGCGTTTCTCCTTCTTTCAAATTTACCATAAGTCCAGGATCGGTAGTTGCAAGTTCAGGTGCGCCATACGCCATTACGCTTTCTTCACCTGCCGTTGCTACGGGATAGTTTACAATAAAGTTTTCACTTTCACTATAAACTTGACCGCCCTGAGTAGCCGAATACTCTATAGTGTATTTGCCTGCCTCGCTTAACGTAAACTGCGTTTTGTTGCTAGTCTTTCCACTAGGGAAAATAACTCTTGCATCAGCAGTAACGCTCGTATTACCTACTTCGATTTCACGAGCGGAAACCGTGTAGGTATCGCCTACCGTCCACACTACGAACGACGAAGAATTATGCACGGGATTTATACCCAAAGCACTACTTAGATACGTAGCCACGGACGGAATACATAACAAACTTCCAAGAGCAAGCACTAGCGCCGTGCAAGCAAAAACAAATGCAAGCGCAATTCTCTTTATTTTTGTCATTATTTACCTCCTTAATATATTTATCCTTTTACACCGCCGATGGTAACGTTGCCCATCAACGATTTTTGGAAAATAACGAATATTGTAAAAATAGGAATAAGTACTATCATCGATGCCGTCATACGCATAGGTACGGTGGACAAATCGTTGAGATTAGTGTTTATCATCCTTTGAAGTCCCTGCGAAATGGTGGGATAATGAGGAAGATAAATAAGCGGAATTTGGTAATCGTTCCAAAATCCTATAAAGGTAAGGAGCGTTACCGTCAAAAGCGTAGGAACAATCGTAGGAAGTACGATTTTAAGCATAATTGTAAAATCGCCTGCTCCGTCGATTTTCGCCGCCTCGTCAAACTCTTTCGGAACGCTTTTGAACATTGCGAAGAACACAAGGTAATACATTCCTAAAAAGTTCATTTTCATAACGTACTGACCGATTATGCTGTCGTAAAGTCCAAGCGTTTTAGCGAGATGAATTTCAGCAGGGAGCGCGCCAACGATAGGCATCGTCATTGCCAAAATTACCAAGAAAGTTACTACGTTACCGAACTTATAACGATAACGAGCACAGCAATAAGCAGTAAGACAGGTCGTCATTGCTTTTACAATAGCGCATCCACCTGCATACAGTATGCTGTAAAGGAACATATACCCTACTGAAATACCTACGTTTCCGTAGCCCTCGAAGAACACCGTGTAAGTAAAGTGTTCAAACACGAATCCGTAGTTCCACTCAAACTGCTTGGGAAGACCTATAATATTAAGTCTAAAATCGCCTTGGCTCTTAAAAGAAGTCATAAGTGCCCACAAAAGAAGTAAAACTAACGAAAGTGCATAAATAGCAAGGAAAACGAAAGTAACTACTGAAGATGCGGTCGTTTTTGTTTCTTGGTCGTTTTTAATTTTAATTTTTTTGCCGTTAAGATTGTAAGTTTTCGGAGTAAACTTATTTTTTATTGCATCAATAATTTTCATAAGCACCCCCTTAATCAACGCTCGGACCGAACTTTTCCATCAGCTTTTTAGTGCCAAGGGTAAGCGGTACTGCAATGATTGTAATTATCAAACCAAGCGCAGACAGATAGGAATACGAACCCATATTTCCTTCCACGGTATTAGTTTGCGTTTCTTTGTACAAATAATATCCTAGTGAATGCAGGTCGTCTGGGGCGTGCGCTCCGTAAAAGTTAAACAATCCGAACTGGTTAGTAAATATTCCAGAAATGGTAACCACAAAACAAGTGGTAAACGTGGGCCAAATCATAGGAAACGTTATATGCCAAAACTCTTTTACGCCCGTCGCGCCGTCCAGTTTTGCCGAATCAACTATTTCGGGAGAAATTGCGCTCATAGCGTTAGAATACAACAACATATTCGTACCAAAACCAGCCCAAATATAGAAGAATATAATAGCGCCGTAACGCGTATCAACGTTTTGGATAAGACCTTTGATTTGCTCACCCGTAATAAGTTTTGCAATCTCGGGAATAGCGCGCTCGATAAAGAACTGGTAAGTAGTCGTTAACACAAGTCCAGAAATGATACTGGGCATAAACAACAACACTCTAAATCCTGCGCTAAAGAACATTTTCTTGTAGATATAGTTACTGAAAAATAAGCAAAGGGGCGTAGTAATTGCAATAGTAAGCAAACTTGTCCATACCGATCTCCACAACTTATCGGGAAGACCAGACGCCGTGTTAAAGAACATATTGAATGCTTTTTCAATATTTGCTGTCGTCCACGTAACCGTACCGTCAAGGCTTATGTTTTGAAAACTTAACAAAATCGAATTTAAGTTAACGCCTATATAAAATATGCAAAACTGTATGATAGGTATAGTAAGCATACATATATAGAAGATTAAACTTCTTTCAATTTTGATCTTCTTTTTTGCCTTTTGCATCTCTATACTCCACTATTAAAGTGCATCACCGCTAATATTTACAATGGGGAATTCTTTGCTATAAGTGTACAAACCGTTAAAGTAATCTTCGGGAGAAACGCCCTTTTCCATAAATGCGTTTACCCAAGCGCTGTAGGTAGTACCGTTTACGATAGTGTTAGCAAGGTATGCGCCACTAGCGTAAGCAGTTTGCTTTTCAACGTATGCTTTTGCATTAGAGTAAGGGAATACCATATTTGCCTTAGTCTTAAGGTCAACAAGCGAACGACCAAAGGTGGTCATCTTTGCCAAATCGGCTTCCGTCATAGTGTAATCGAACGAACGGAGCGAGTTAGTCGTAACGGTGTATTCGCGCAAAGAAACGTCGGTGTGCAAGAACTTAAAGAATTCTTTTACAAGGGGAAGTTTCCAATCTGCAATACCACTCTTTACAAAGCAAAGGGGATTGTTTTCATCATATACGGTATAGGGCTTAACTTCATTAGCCGCCTTGTCAACGTGAGCCTGCGTGGGCTTAGGAAGGGGCATCCACTTGAAGTTACGGTTGGTTTTAGCGTATTCGTCACCCATACTTTGAACCATACGGTTGTATGCAGCGGTAGCCTCACTCTCCCACCAAGTTCCGTCCATAAGGATCGCCATTTCTTTGGTCGAGCCGTCAAGACCTGCATTAATAAAGTCTTCTTGCGCGTCGGTGTGATAATAACCTTGGTTAAATGCAAGGGTATGATAGTAATCTTCGTTCATAACGAGTTCGTCCAAGAAACGAAGCGAATGATACCAGCCTTCCTGCTTAGCAAGTTCGTACGCGTTGACAGGTACGATTTCCTTTTGGGGAAGACGATTAATAGAGCCGTCAGCATTTACGGTGCAAAGCGTGTCAGTCGTACCGTTAAGCGTATAGTTAAGCATCATTTCTTCAAGTCCCATAGCGTCGGTTGCAACCGAAAGACGCATGTTTTGCAAATAATACTGATATGCGTATCCACACCAGGTTACGGGAACTACTTGGTCGCCTGCGATATATTCCAAAAGAGTAAAGAATTCTTCGTAGGTAGCGGGAAGACCGTCGTCTTCGCTATAATCGATACCGCCAACTACGCCCGTTCTTCCGTCGGGACCATAAGCAAGTTCGCCTTGAGTCTTTTTAATAAACTGTACGTTTGCTCCGCTAGTACCTTTCTTAACGTAATATCCAAGTTCATCAAAAAGGTCTACGTTATAGATAAAGCCGAACTGCGAAGAATAATGGGGCAAGCCGTAATAATGCGCTTGGTTATCGCTTTCAACGATACCGAAGTATTCCTTCTGCTCAGCAGTAAGTTTGTCTTCGATAGATCTCGTTTCGCCGTACTCGTCCATAATGTCGGTAACAACGTCGGTAACGTCCTGCAAAAGACCTGCATTTTTCAAAATGTAATAGAATCCACCTTCACCAAAGAAGATTTCGTCCGTTCCGGTAGCAATAGTATTTTGCATATTGTTGAAGTTACTCTTCGAAGAGTCGTGGATATATACTTGAACGCCCTTCTTTCCTTCTTCCCAAACGTCGTCTTTGTGAAGTTCTTCGAATCTTTCTTTTGCTTCGTTAAGCCAAGCCGCACCATAACCACCGTTGTAAACGTAAACGTAAATTTGCGTTCTCTTGTCGTCAATTCCCGGACCGGTGGGAGAACCAGGGGGAATGGGCGAACAAGCAAATGTCGTAAACGCCATAATTACGGCAATAATGCACGTAAACATCTTTTTGAACATTTTCATAATTTTTCTCCTTTCAATATAATGTTTTCAATATTTTAGTTCGATTGCTCGAACTTTATTCACGTAGTAACTTTATTTTACAATGCGTAAAATCTTATAATCAAAACTGCCGTAATCAATTGTAAATTCATCACTATTTTGCACCAAAACTTCGTCCGTAACGCAATCTTTTATTCTTTTTGCAACAAACGGAAGTTTTACGGTAACCGACTTACAATCTTGTTTTACGGTATTTGCAGACAAACACAACATTTCTTTATCCGTTTCGTAATAACTCAGTTTTACGTCCTCTTCACTCAACTTTATTTCACTTCGCGGATAAAATACCCATCTAGCATTTTCAAGCGGGAAATCGTTAAATATATCCCAAAGTTTACTCATTCTTTCAAGTGGGTATCCCGTATCAATGGGCTTTGGCAAGATTCCAAACACAAGAGCGTTTGAAAGTGCCTCGTCAAACGTCCAAGCGGGCGGATTAGAATAGCAAATCATATTTACGGGAACACCGATGTTTCTGCCTGTATACGACGCGCGATAATAATCCATAGGCACGCGCGTGAGATTTCCTTTCATAAGTTCGGTTTGCAACGTTTCACCCTCCCAGAACTTATGTATACTCGACGCCAACGCTACGGGGAAGGTTGCGCAAGAATGTAAGCATATCTCGCCCCCCTTCTTTTCCACGATGCTAGACAAACGTTTCATCATCTTTCTTACGGAATACATAGGGTACGTACCCTTGCGTTTGCCGTTTTCGTCCGTATATCCACAGCCGTGAGCGCCGTTTGAACACATATAACTGGTGTCAACGGAATCAATATAAAGTCCGTCAAAATCGAACTGATCCATCAACTTTTCGATATAGTCGCAGAACACGTCTTTCCACTCACTACAATAGCAAACGCGAATTGCTCTTTGCCAGGGGTATCTGTACCAATGCCAATGGATATTGCTTATAAGCCACTCGTCTGCTTTTTCAGCGAACATAGGCGACATAGTCGACATTTCGTAACCAAAGTAAGGTATAACTTTCATTCCACGTTTATGCGCCTCGTCGATAATTAGACGAAGTCGCCTTGCAGTAGGCTCGGTAAGCATAGGCGAGTTTTGGATATCGTTCCATTTCTCGTGTATGTAAAGCGTGTTTACGCCTAACCTTTTCATTCTGTCCAAAGCAATTTCGTCGCTCTCTCCAAATGGCGAAAACAAGAACTGCTCGTACGGCTCTAAAATCTTTTTAAAGCAGTCGATATGCATATTCTTTTCGGTGTACGGGTTTGCAGGGAAAGCCTTGACGGGCGTAACCTGCATTGCAATACGGAAAGAAATGGGCACGAGGTCAAGACCGTTGCTAAGTCCTTTATTCAGCCAGCTGTGAGGCTCGCTATCAAGAAGGTGAACGCGGATAATTACTTCGTCGTCCTTTACCACGCACTCAACCACGTTTTGCTCGTCGTCGTACTGCCAGTGCTTGTCCGTTTCAAACAAAACTGCAAAACCAACTTCGTCGTTGCTTACGAAAAGCTGATTGATAAAGCCAAGTTTCAAACTCTGTTTGGGCATTGCGCCAAGCGAATAAAAAGCAGGGCTAACTTGGGGTTCTTCTCCATCAATGAGCGCTTTTCCACTAGGCGCGAACTGATACGAACACGCCATACTCTTTTTAATGGGAATTTCTAGCCACAGTCTTTCCAAAATTCTATCGCCATTGTCGGGCTCGCAAAGTCCGAATTGCTGAGCAACCGAACGTCCTTGCGAAGACACGGTAAGAAAACAATCGACCATACCGTCGCGCTCAACCGAAAGCGTGGTATTGAACACGAAACGCTTGCTTTGCATAAACTGGCAAGCGCAAACCTCGTCGTCCGTCGCGCCGTACATCATACAGTTGTTTACGTCAGACACGACCAGTTCGTTGCCGTTTTCAATTCCCACGAGACGCATGGGCGAGGAAAGAATTTCCTGACCATTCGTGAAAATACTGCTAAAAAAGGGAGCGTCGCCCATAGTGTATTTTCTATTCCACGGCATTATTTCGCAACTATTTAATTTGTCGTTTACCGATAACGGTGGTAATTTAAACATATTTTTCTCCTAATGCATTCTAAAATCAAGTTGTATAGGAAGTGGATAACGCGACAATACCGTTTCGGGCGAAAGTTCCTTTTCGCTCACGTTTTCTTCTTTTGCCATTTTCTTCGCGTAAATCTCTACCCATACGGCAGACAAGGAGTATTCTCCTTCCTTAATGTCGTCCACCACTAAATCTTTGTTGATAATTTCAATCGCGCCGTCAACGTCGCCAACTTTACACAAGCACATTCCGTAAAGCATACGAAGTCTGCCGTTTTGCTGACACGCGCTCGTCAAACTTTCATAGAACTTTACGTACTCGTTATATCGTTTCGCACTCATAAGCGCATACGCGTATTCTACCAAAAGCGGAACGTACGTAGGCGCAAGTTCAACTGCTTTTTGCATCAAATCAGCGGCTACGTCATATTCCGTTTCAATATTTTTCTTAATTTGCGCAAGGTTTCTATAAGCCCACGCGTTAGGAGTAAGCATAAAGGAGCGAGTAAAACTCTCTTTCGCCTTTTCTATCTCGCCGTGCGCGTATTGCATTATACCAAGATGATTATAGTAGTTCCAGTTATCGCTCGCGTTGTCTTTCATAAGTTTGAGCCACTTTTCGCCCACAACGTAACTAGGCGTAGGAATAGACGCGTCCGTTTCTTTCAAAGCAACACCGTTTATTAAATCAAGCCACGGTTTTTGTTCGTCTGTAATGCTATTTTCGTGGAAATCGCAAATATCACTTATGCTATATCCACGAAGTTTTGTTTCTATCGCGCCCCAGCCCGAACCATACTGCTGTATTTCATCTACGCTTTGAACGTCAAAAAGACCTTCTTGCGCTTTTTGTACGTTGTTATCCACTTCAATTTGCGCGCGCTTTACCGCAGTAGCAAAATCACCGTGCGCCTTTTCGGGTTCTATCGCAAACGCGCTATAACGTTCCTGCCAGTTTATGACGCTGTTACCTTTCATAACGAAGTGTTCAAGTTGTGTTTTGAGTAATCCTGCTTGGATTTCAACGTACGGACCTGCTTTGTCACTCAACCAGTCGTTCCAATGACGGCCACCATCGTGCTGTCCCCAAACGAACAACTTTCTTCCTTTCAAAATTGCCGTAGACGATTGAAGTAATCCCTTACCGTTCTCGTCTGCCGTAGCAATCCATTTGTCCCTATCGTCCGCAATATCAAAGAAAAAGTCTCTCGATCGACTACTGTTTGATGCATAAGTAATATCTTTGCCTTCCACTTCGGGCATACTCGTTTTGTCAAGGAAATATCCCCCGTCCGTATATGCGCAATAGAAAGTTTGCTCAGCCGGTACGATAACTCTCGTTTTAGGCGTTTCAGGCACGGCAATATTAGACCACCAGTACATATAAACGTCACTATCCGATTTGTTCTCAATCGTGATATTCATACAAAGCGTATCTTTATCAAGTGTCGCTTCGATAACGTAAACAACTTCTCTTATTCTTTCAAACTCGTACATTCTAAGTACGGGTTGTCCCATTTTATTATATGCAGTTTGGCAAAACAAGGGTGCACACGTAAGCGGATTATGTCCTTTTATACCCACGTTCCACTCTACGCCACCCGAAAACCAAGCATTTCTTAGCGCAAGGTTTGCAGGTTGAAATACGTCGTTTTTATATAAAAGTTCACGTTTTTGAGTTTTGTCATAAAGCGACCAAAGACGTCCACCAAGTTCAGGCAAAAATACGGCTTTGATATAT
>JAZOUI010000228.1:0-7966 GCA_045658145.1 Pumilibacteraceae bacterium | reverse complement strand
CGCTTAGTGAACTGTACACTTTCTTGGGCGAGCCTGCTTATAAACTCGCAGAAGACGGTGTAACGCAAGTAGTTGACCTTGCGAACTCTTTCTATATTGATTGGGGTTCGTTCATCAATGCGATTATCAATTTCTTGCTCATTGCAATCGTTTTGTTCACCATTGTTAGATTTATAAACAAAATAAGAGCGACTGGCGCTGAGGCAAAGAAAGAGCGCCTTGAACAAAAAGAGGCTGTAAAGAAATATCGTGGTCAAGGCATTAGCAGGAAAGAGGCTATTGCTCGTTACCGTGCAGACATTAAGCGTGCTGAAGAAGAAAAAGCTGCCGCTGAAAAAGCCGCCGCTGAGGCTGCCGCTGCTGCCGAGGCGGCAAAGGAAAAGGAGATGGACGTACTTAAAGACATCCGTGAACTTCTCCGCGCACAAGTAGGTAAAACCGAATAGTAGTTATTCTATTGAAAAAATAGTTTATAAATAAAAACGGAGTAGCACGTACTACTCCGTTTTTATTTTGTTAGTTAAATTTTTCTTTGTACGAGTTGCCGAATTTAAGCGACGGTTTTTTGCTAGCGGGGATATCCACTTTTTCTTGGGTAAGGGGATTGATGCCCGTTTTTGCTGGGACGTCTTTAATTTCAAAAGTACCAAATCCTACAAGTTGGATTTTGTCGCCTTCTTTAAGGGCGTCGGTAATAGTGTCGATAAAAGCATCGAAGTTTGCTTCGGCAATTGCGCGCGTGCAACCTGCTTTTTCAGCCATAGATCTAATAAATTCACTTTTGTTCATTATTTTTCCTCCTCGAAAAAAAGCTATACGTTTACTATACTGTAATATTGCCTTTATGTCAAGAGATATACGCGAGTTTATAAAAATCCTTATACGTTATAAACAATTTTATTGCATTAAATATTTTATTTGCTTATGTCTTGACAAAGCAAAATAGCGTATGTTATAATATTACTATAAAAATATAAGGAGAATAAAGATGAGAAGCAAAAGAATTCTTTGTGTGTTTTTGGTGTTAACTATGACTTTTGTATCGTTATTTGGATGTGCTCCGCAAGAAACACCAGAGCCACAGCCCCCTGCAGTTGAATATAATATAAAGTTGCGTACGCGTACGTATGGGCTTAAAGATGAGGAAAGAAAGAAGATTGATATTGTCTTTACGGCTGATGGGAAAAGTGCCGATTGGTCGTTGCTTACGTTTGAGTCGAAAGATCCTAGCATTGCGATTATTGATGAATATGGTATAATTACGGGTATTAGTGCAGGTGCTACAACCGTTACCGCTTCGATTGGCGACAAGAAAGTAACAGCGAACGTCACCGTTACTATGCGTTTGCGCAGGGTTGTTTTGTCTAGTACGAGCCTTGGGCTTATGCAGGGACAAACGGCTACGCTTACCGCAAATGCTTATGTGGGTGCGGATAAAGATAACGACGCACAAATTACTTGGAGTTCATCTAACCCCGAAGTTGTTAGCGTGAATAACGGAACGGTTACGGCGGTGACAAAGGGTAGCGCGGTCATTACGGCTACATACGGCGCAGTTTCGGCTAATGCTATCGTTACGGTAGTTGGCGAGGCGACGGCAGAGCAAGTAAACAGTTTCGACGAACAGTACGTTAACATTTTCGGTAGAAGTTACGTTAAAAACAACGTGCTTAACTTTGACCACGCTGCAAATGCTATCGAGGTAGGTATCGTTGGTACGTCGCTTACGGTAAATCTGACAACTAATAACAATAGTTATATGCGCGTTTGGGTGGACGACGTAGAACTGGCGGATAGAATTAAAATAACTCCCGTTACAAAGAAGTACATGGTCGCAAGTGGACTTGAAAATACTTATCACAAAATCCGTATCGTAAAAGCAACAGAAATGCAAGATGCGATTTGGGATATTACTTCTTTTGAGGCGGAAAAATTTGCTACAGTACCTGAAAAGAGTAGTTTGAAAATAGAGTTTGTTGGTGATTCCATTTCGGCAGGTTATGGTTCGCTTGGTCCTGCTGGGGCTAGTAAAACCGTAGATAACTCAGATAGTACGCGTACTTATGCTTATTATACTGCTCAAAAATTAAGCATAGATTATTCGGTGGTGGCGTGGAGTGGTATTTGCGCAAAGGCATACCATTGGGCGAATATCAATATGAATTCGCTTTATGGCAAATATTCAAATAGCAATGGTGCCGTTTATACTACGGATGATGAACCTGATGTTATTGTGCTTAACCTTGGAACGAACGAGGCGTCTTATCTTGCTGAACAGTATGGTGGACCTTCGTACGGTACGCAGTTCCCTGCCGACTATAAGGAAATGCTCACCACGCTCCGTAGCAAAAATCCTAACGCTTACATTATTTGCTTGTATGGAATGATGGGTAATAATAGCGTAATTAATAGTGGAATTCTTACTGCGGTGGAACAGATGGCTGATGATAAAATCATTTACAATCCTATTTCTATTACAGCTAACGGTTCGGGTGCGGCAGGTCATCCGTCCGCTACTGCGCAAGAAGGTTGGGCAATGCAACTTGCCGACTATATCAAGACGTTGCCAACGGTAAAAGACTACTTTGACTAATAGTTTAATCAAAAACGACACTATACGCTATACGGCGTTTTAACAAAAAGGAGAAAAATCATGGAAGAAAAAATTAATATTTTGGATATGTTGTTTGATGAAGAAAATAACGACCCTATCGTCTTGCAAAATGAAAAGGGAGAAGAGATTGTTTTCGAGCAAATCGCGGTTATTCCTAAGGCTGAAGATATTTACTGCATCTTAAAGCCCGTTGAACTTATTGACGGACTTGAAGAGGATGAGGCGCTTGTTTTTAAAGTTTCAGAAAATGAAGAAGGCGATGCATCGTTGAACCTTGAAACAAACGAGGACGTTATCGACGAAGTTTTCAACGTTTACTACGACTTACTTGACGAAGAAGATGGTGAATAAGCAGGCAATTATCGAGCGTGCTTGTGAAGTTTTAAGGGAATCTACTAATGGCGATATTGTTACGCTGAAAAACGTTTTGGGTGCTGATACGGGCGTTAGCGCACCTATCGGCATAGACGAAGAGGGTAATATAAAACGTCACTCTGTTCCTAGATTACCCAATTTGCTCGTTGCAGGATGTGCGGGCACAGGCAAGAGTATCTTTTTGCATGCGCTTGTCTCGTCGCTTATGTTAACAAATACGCCCGAAGAAATGCAATTCGTTTTGATCGATCCTAAACGCGTTGAATTTACTATTTATAACGGGTTATCGCATCTTTATAATCGTCACGTTTACGATGACGAGGACGTAGAGTTTTTGCTGGACGACCTTTTGGATGAAGTAGTGGCGCGCAACGATATTTTTAGCGAGTTCGCGGTTAGTAACGTATTCGAATATAACGAGTGGGCGAAAAAAGTGGGCGTAGAGACGTTGCCGTATATTGTAGTGGTTGTTGATGAGTTTTGTGATTTGCAATCAAATAGCGTCACGGAAAAACTTATTAACCTTTTGAAAAATTGTCGTAGCGTAGGTATCCACTTTATTTTGGCGACTCAGCAACCCGAACTGTGTGTTTTGCAAAACGCGCTAAAAGCGTATTTTAACGCGAAGTTGGTTTTTAGAACAGCCACGGCGCAAGATTCGTGGGCGCTTTTAGGTAAAACTAATGCGAAAGGATTAAGAGTAGGCGAGGCGCTTTTCCGTCCGTTGACAGGAAAAATTACTAAATTAAAAGTACCTTACGTTAGTGTTTCCGACACCCAAAAGATAGTAGAAATTCTAAAAGAAGAATATGAGTAGAAATAAAAACGGACTACCACGTGGTAGCCCGTTTTTGTTATATTCAGTATTAGTATAACTTGTCTAATTCTTCGATTGCACGATAATAAACTTCTTTCATAAGTTCCAAATCTTCAATATACACGCACTCGTCGGCATTATGAATATTCGTTTGACGCTTAGGGGGAGTAGGACCGAAAGCAACTGCGTTAGGAAGTTCGCGCGCATAAGTACCGCCACCTATTTGCAAGGGCTTAACCTTACGCTTACCCGTTACGGAGCAGTAAACTTTGAGCAAAGTTTTAATAAGGGGCGAATCTTCGGGAACGTATAAGTTTTCCGAGAAACGTACTCTGTGAACGCTCGCCATTTCGCCAAAGGTGTAAGTAAGCGCAATTTCGGGAAGGTCGGGCGTTGCGGTGATGGGCAAACGGAAGTCGAATTTGAGTGTAAGCGTATCGTTATTAAGGTGAGCAACACCCATATTCATAGTAAGTGCGCCCGTGCGCTCGTCGTTTACGTCAATGCCCAAAATCTTGGTGCAGTCACGCGTGCAAAGTTTATCAAAAATAATCTTGACCGTCGTGCTTTGGGGCATAATCGCGCGCAAAAGAGCAAAGATTTTCCACAAAGCATTGTCTGCCGTTTCGGGTACGGACGCGTGTCCTGCTACGCCCGTCGCAGTTACCGTCACGCCATCTTCGTCGTCGGTAATAACGTAATCGGTATGTTTCGCTTTGATTTTCTTGAGATTGTCCGCGATTTCGGGAATATCTAAAATGTTGCTATTTATGTTGGGGAAAATTCCGCGCAATTCTTCAACGACTTCGCAGTTCTTGTAAAACTTTACGGTAGCCTTGCCAGGTACAACGTTTGCTCTCTCACCTGCAAAAATCGCGCTAACGTTATTTTTGAAATATTCGTCGACTTGAATTTCAACGTCGGTATGCAGTATTCCCTTCTCGCTATTGATAACAGGGAAATCAGCGTCGGGGACGAGAGAAACAACGGGGATTTCGCACTCGGACGCGTACTTTTGCAAGCATCTCGAACCCGTTTCTTCGTTGCAACCTACGATAAGGCGTATGCGGTGACGAAGTTGTTTCTTTTCTTCGCGCAAACGTTTAAGAACGTGCAAAACCGCAACGAGTGCGCCTTTGTCGTCCGACGTTCCTCTGCCGTAGAGTACGCCGTTTTCTTCGCGCAAAGTAAACGGATCACTAGTCCAGCCTTCGCCTGCAGGCACGATATCAACGTGCGCCAAAATTCCGATAAGCGGAAGTTCGCGATCGCCGTAGTCCGCCCAACCGCAATAGCCGTCGCGTTCGCCTACTTTTAGTCCGTAAGAAGACGCTTTGTTTAAAAACCAGTCAAGCGCATTGCGAAGATTTTGTCCGAACGGAGCATCAACTGCGCTTTGGGGCGCTTCGACGCTGTTAATTGCTACTATTTCTTTAAGGTCGTTTATCATCAAAAAACTCCTAACTTGCGCGCGAGAGGCAAAAATTGCTTGCCTAATTGCGCGAATTGTTTTATAATAATAGTTGTTTTGGGGACTAATACCCTTAACTTATACTATTATACTACATTTGACACACGTTTGTCAATGAAGGAGAACTATATGGATAACGTTAGAACTAGATTTGCGCCCAGTCCCACGGGCTATTTGCATATTGGCGGACTTCGTACCGCGCTTTACGCGTACCTTTTTGCCAAGAAGAACAACGGCAAATTCATTTTGCGTATTGAAGATACCGACCTTGAACGCTACGTTGACGGTGCGGTAGAAATTATTTACAGCACTATGCGCGAGGCTGGTCTTAATTGGGACGAGGGTCCGGACGTTGGTGGCGATTACGGCCCGTATATTCAGACGGATAGAAAGGATATTTATCTCAAGTATGCGCAAATTCTCGTCGAGCAAGGCGATGCGTATTATTGTTTCTGCACCAAGGAAAGACTTGAGGAAATCCACAAGAACGGCGCGACCAAGTACGACAAGCATTGTTTATCTTTGAGTAAAGAAGAAATTCAGCGCAGAATTGACGCTGGCGAGAAGTACGTAATCCGTCAAAATATTCCTGAAGAAGGCGCAACCACTTATCACGATATGGTTTTTGGCGACATCACGGTAGAGAATAAGGATCTCGAAGATAACGTTCTTATCAAGAGTGACGGTATGCCTACCTATAACTTCGCTAACGTTGTTGACGATCACCTTATGAACATTACCTACGTTATTCGTGGTGTTGAGTATCTTTCGTCCACGCCCAAGTACAATCTTTTGTATAAGGCGTTCGGTTGGGATCTTCCTAACTATATGCACCTTCAGCCCATTATGCGCGACGCAACTCATAAACTTTCTAAGCGTCACGGTGATGCTAGTTACGAAGATTTTATCAAGAAAGGCTATCTTAAGGACGCTATCGTTAACTATATCGCGCTCCTTGGCTGGAGTCCGAAGGATAACCGCGAGAAGTTTACGCTCGAAGAAATGGTTGAACTTTTCTCCGTTGACGGTTTGAGTAAGTCGCAGTCCATTTTCGACGAGGCGAAAATGCGTTGGCTTAACTCCTGCTATATCAAGGACCTTACCGATGAGCAGTTCTACGAGTATGCTTTGCCTTTCTATGAGAAAGTAGAGTACCTTAAGGGCTATGACCTTAAATTCTTGTCCACGCTCCTTAAAAATCGTTGCGAAATTTTCTCGGATGTTGAAAAACTTACGCAGTTTATGGTTGAGTTCGACGGATTTGACCTTAATTTGTTGTGCAATGCGAAGTGGAAGACCGACCAGGCTCTTGCAAAGCAAATGATTCCCGATTTAATCAAACTTTGTGAGGAAAATTTCGACGGACTTCACGATGGACTCGTTGCGTACGCTGAGAGCGCAGGCTATAAAAAAGGACAAGTTTTGTGGGTATTCCGTATCGCTATTACGGGCGCGCAAAACACCCCTGGTGGCGCTACTGAAATGGCTGAACTTTTTGGAAAAGAAGAAGTTATTCGCCGTCTTACCGACACGCTTAATAGATTATAAAAATCGAAACGGGCTACCACGTAGTAGCCCGTTTTTGCTAAAATAAGATAAAAATAGGGGTGATATTATGGAAAAATACGCTTGGAGAGCAACGCTAAAAGAAGGTAAAAAGGACGAGTATATCCGTCGCCACGACGAGATTTGGCAAGAGATGAAAGACTTGCTTAAAAGTGCAGGTATTCGCAACTATTCCATTTGGCTATCGGGTAACGATATTTTCGGTTATTACGAGTGCGAAAAGGGAATAGACTTCGCCACGAAAACTCAAAGCGAAAGCCCAATCGTTGACAAGTGGAACGAGTATATGGCCGACGTTATGGAAATGCCTCTCGATCCCGAAACGGGCGCTCAACCTCACTTAATTCAAGCCTTCAACCTCGACTAAAACCAAAACGGAGTGGCACGTACCACTCCGTTTTTACTATTTTTTAATGATTATTTTCCTGTCATCAAGCCAAAAAAGAAAAATACAATCGTTAAAATTATAAACCATCCAAACATATTGATCCCTCCTTTTCCCAATGAGTTGTTGATTAATATAGTCATTATATCACGCGGGTGTGGGTAAGTCAATTATTTCACATATTAATTTCAGTTTTTATAAGCGTTAGGGCTTTGGGAGGGAGAGTAAGTCCTGCTTTTTCGCGATCGGGGTGGTCGAGAAGTTCTTTTATAAGGTGGGGATTAGACGTTTGACCTATGAGAAGGAGCGTGCCTGCGATAATTCTCACACCGTTATAGGGGAAACCACTCGCGGAAATGGTGATTTTGATAAGCGTGCCGTCACTTTCCACGCTTGCCGAGTGAATTGTTTTGACGTGGCTACGCTCGTCGCCACCCTTTGAAGAAAAAGAAGTCAAATCGTGCTTGCCCACTAGGTAAGACGCGCCCTTTTTCATGCTCTCTATATCAAGGGGCGTTTTGACGAAATAAGCGTCACGGTTGAGCAGGGGCAAAAGCGTGGGGGAGCAATAGAGAAGATATTGATAAGTTTTACTTGTTACGCTTTTACGCAGATCGAAATTGATATCCACTTCTTGTGAACTAAAAGCCTGTATGTCTTTTGGTATGTATCGGTTTAACTTAAATGCAACCCTATCGGCAGGCAGTTTCGTGTTAGCGCAAAAGCAAAATGGATACG
>JAZOUI010000227.1:0-1612 GCA_045658145.1 Pumilibacteraceae bacterium | reverse complement strand
CCATAAAAAAAACGAATCCTCCAAGGCTTTATACGAAAATATATGCCGGATGATTCGTTAATATGCTAAATGTTTTTAATTATGTATTATCAGTTTTATCCGACGCCTTGTCCTTTTTCTTAAAAAGCGTCAACGGTTTTTCTTCGCCACGGAATATGCGTGCAAAATTCGCGTGATGTGCAACAACTACTATTGCAAGCATAATTAATGCAAGGATTGCATCTAGCCACACGCCTGAAGAAATCGAAATCGCAACGTGATACAAAATAGGAATAGAAATAATAACAAAAGACGTAAGCGAGCCTATTCTAACCGTGCAAAGATAAGTTACACCAATTACAAAGGAAATAAGCGTGATAATAGGCGTTATTACAAAACAAACGCCTACGGTACAAGCAACTCCTTTACCGCCCTTAAAGTTAAAGAACACGGGGAAAATGTGTCCGATAACTACTGAAAGTGCGCCGATAAACAAGCCAAGTTTCTGGTCACCAAATACGAACATTTCGTCCACACCGTTTCCAAGCACGTACCAGCCGATAAGCGCGGGCAAAGCGCCCTTAATCGCGTCAAGAACGAAAGTAAGCGCGCCAAGCTTTATACCAAAGCTACGCAACATATTTATCGTTCCGGGGTTTCCACTTCCCTGCGCGCGAATATCGCTATGGTTAAACTTTGAAATGATAACCGCGAAATTGATATTGCCCCAAAAGTAAGACACGACTATCAATCCCACAATCGCAAAAACGTATGCGATCATACTATTTTTCCTCCTTTTTGGAGTTGAAAATTAGTTTTATCGGTGTACAAGAAAAATCAAATGCTTTTCTTAAACTATTCTCAAGATATCTTCTGTATGAAAAATGAACGAGTTTTTCGTCGTTTACGAAAATAACAAACTTGGGAGGATTGCTTTCAGGCTGAGTTGCATACATAATTTTAAGTCGCTTTCCAGAATGTGCAGGCGGTTCGCTCATTGCAACGGCCTCAGCTATGACGTCGTTAAGTACGCCCGTAGAAATTCTTTGCGACGCGTTAATATACGCCATATCAACCATAGAAATAAGTTTTTCCGTACGAAGACCTGTTTGCGCTGAAACAAATATCGCTTGGAAGTAATCCATAAACGCTAAATCACGCTTAAGCGCATCCATATACGTTTCTATCGTGTGGGTATCTTTTTCAATCTTATCCCACTTGTTCATTACGATAATATTAGGCTTGCCTTGTTCATGAACATATCCAGCAATTCTTACGTCCTGCTCGGATATTTCTTCTGAACTATCCATTACGATAAGAACCACGTCAGCGCGACTTATTGCGCTAATCGTTCGCATAACAGAATAATCCTCTACGCTCTCGTCTTCGATAGCGCGTTTACGGCGCATACCTGCCGTATCAATAAGCGTATATTCTTTGCCCATATAGGTAAAAGGCGTATCGATAGCATCACGAGTAGTTCCTGCAACATCCGAAACAATTACACGTTCAAAGCCAAGCAATCTATTTACTAGCGACGATTTACCTACGTTAGGTCTACCCACTACTGCAATTTTAAGCGAAAAATCTTCTTCGTCTTCTTCAACCGCATCAAAGTATTTTACAACTTCGT
>JAZOUI010000226.1:0-2838 GCA_045658145.1 Pumilibacteraceae bacterium | reverse complement strand
AATTGTCAAAATTTTGCTTAACAAAAATATTGTTATTTTATATAGAAAAGTGCTTGACAATACTAGAGAATAGTATTATACTATTCGTGATTTCATAGTAAAAAGGTAGGGATTAAATTGAAACTATCTACTCGCGCAAGGTACGGACTTCGCTTAATATTTAATATCGGGATAGCAACGGACAAAATATCTTTGCCCACGCTAATCAAGCAAACGGATTTAAGCGAGAAGTATGCCGAGCAACTTTTGGGGATGCTGAGAAAAGCAGGTATCGTTGAAAGCGTTAGGGGAGCAGGTGGTGGATATTACTTATCCCGTCCTAGCAATGAGATCACGATAAAGGAAATTTTGGTTGCGCTTGAAGATTCGTTCGAAATTACTGATTGTATTAGTGGAAAATGTCAGGACAACTACTGTCCCAACAAAATTATATTCAAACGCTTATACGACGGTATTGACGGAATTTTGTCTTCAACAACGCTTGCAGATATGATTAACGATTATAGGTGTGTGTGATATGAAAAGAATTTATTTGGACCACTCGGCGACCACACCGGTTGACGAAGAAGTTTTACAAAAAATGTTGCCTTACTTTACGGGCAAGTTTGGTAATGCTAACAGTATGCACGGCTTTGGTCAAGAAGGCGCGTACGCCGTTGACGAGTCGCGTAGAAAAATAGCGTCGCTTATCGGCGCAAAACCCAACGAGATTTATTTTACTTCGGGTGGAACGGAATCTGACAACTGGGCGATTAAAGGTATGGCGCTCAAGATGCGCGAAAAGGGTAATCACATTATCACGAGTAGCATTGAGCACGCGGCGATTATGTCCTCTTGCGCGCAGGTTGCAAAAGAGTACGGCTTTGAAATAACTTACCTTCCCGTGGACGAAAACGGTCTTGTTCGACCTGAAGATTTGCGCTCGGCAATCACGGATAAAACGGTGCTCGTTTCGATAATGCTTGCAAACAACGAAATCGGAACTATTCAGCCTATTAAGGAACTCGCGTCCATTGCTCACGAAAAAGGAATTTACTTCCATACTGACGCAGTTCAGGCGGTAGGATCTATTCCCGTTGACGTAACCGATCTTGGCGTTGACCTTATGTCCTTCTCGGCGCACAAGTTCTACGGACCGAAAGGCGTGGGCGTTTTGTATATCCACGGTGGCGTAAAACCCACTAAGATTATGACGGGCGGTCATCAGGAACGTACTATGCGTGGTGGAACGACCAACGTGCCCGGTGTAGTTGGTATGGCAGCCGCGCTTGAAAAGGCTGTAAACAACCTTGACGAAAATTACGAATACGTAAAAGGACTTCGTGACAAGTTCGTTGAGCGCGTTATAAACGAAATTCCTTATGCGATTTATAACGGAGATAAGGAAAAAAGACTTCCGCAGAACGCAAACTTCGCGTTTGAATTTATTGAGGGCGAATCAATATTGATGTCGCTTGACCTTGCAGGAATTGCTTGCTCGTCTGGATCGGCTTGCTCGTCTGGTTCGCTCGAACCTTCGCACGTATTGCTTGCAACAGGCTTGCCTATCGAAAAAGCGCACGGCTCGATAAGATTCTCGTTTGGTAGAGACAATACGGAAGAAGAAGTGGATTATACGGTAGATAAACTTAAAGAAATCGTTTGCAAACTTCGCGCAATGTCGCCCTTGTTTTGCGAAATAAAAGGAGAAACTAAAAATGTATAACGAAAGAGTAATGAAAGAATTTCAAAATCCCCAAAACGTAGGCGAAATGCCTGATGCTAACGCAGTAGGTACTGTAGGTAACGCATCTTGTGGCGATATTATGAAAATCTTTATGAAAATAGAGAACAATATTATTGAAGAAGTAAGTTTCCAAACTTTTGGTTGCGCGGCTGCGATTGCGACCTCGTCCGTAGCGACTTCTATGATTAAGGGCAAGACGGTAGAAGAGGCGCTTAAGATCACTAACGCGCAAGTAGTAGATGAACTTGGCGGACTTCCTGCGCAAAAACTCCATTGTTCCGTTTTGGCAGAAGAGGCTATTAAAGCGGCAGTAAACGACTATCTTACTAGATACGTTGCTGAAAACAAGTAAATTCTAGTTTTTTCCTATACAAATTCAACATAAGCAGTCTATTTTTGCACAAACTACAAAAAGGAAAGGAGGTGCAAAGATGAAAGACTGGATTTACGGGATTGCCGTAGGTATGTTGACGGGAGTTGCTCTTGCGACTAATCCTAGAGTTCGCAAAATGGCTTATGATGCGAAGGAAAAGGCTAGCAAGATGAAGTGTTGCTTTGATGAAGAGTGCACTTGCAATGAAAATCAGCATAACGAGTAACACAAAAAGAGTATAGTCGCACGAGTTTGCGACTATATTTTTTGTAAAAGAGTGTAAAAAGTTTTGCAAAAGCGCAAAATTGTGTTATAATCAAGATATGAGAATTTTAGGCGTAGATTACGGTGACAGTAGAATAGGGTTAAGCGTTTGTGACGAGATGGAAATTCTCGCCTCGCCCCTAGCAACAATTAAGTCGCTTAGCATGAAAAAGAATATCGATAGCGTTTGCGAAATCGCAAAGCGTGAAAACGTTTCTTTGATCGTTGTGGGCTTACCGCTCAATATGGATGGTAGTGAGGGCGAGCGCGCAGGAAAAAGTCGTGCTTTTGGCAGAGTGCTCGAACGCGTTTCGGGAATTAAAGTGGAATACTTTGACGAGCGACTTACTTCCGTCGAGGCAGAAGAGATTATGCAGTCGGTGGGCGTGAAGAAAGATAAAAGAAAAAATATCGTGGACAGGATAGCGGCGCAACTAATTTTGCAAAGTTATATCAACGCGAACAAAAATAAGAA
>JAZOUI010000225.1:0-2422 GCA_045658145.1 Pumilibacteraceae bacterium | reverse complement strand
ACAGCAGGGTACGTGCCCTGCTGTTTTTTGTATTTAATTTATAACTCGTACTCGTAATACGGTATCTAGTTTAGAAATTTTATCAATCGTATTTTCGTTGCATTTTTCGTCGATATCAAGCACTAGGTAAGCGTAATTTCCTTTTGATTGCGACACCATATTAGAAATGTTATGTCCGTTAGAACTGATAATAGTAGTGATAGCGGACAATACGTTTTTAACGTTTTTGTGGAATATAGTAATTCTTGTAATCCCTAGTCTTGGTACTACGCAAGAAGGGAAGTTTACCGAGTTGGTAATGTTACCGTTTTCCAAATAATCAGTCATTTGCTTTGCTACCATTACGGCGCAATTATCTTCGGCTTCAGGAGTGCTAGCGCCAAGATGTGGAATGCAAACTACGCCGTCTACGCCTAGCAGTTGTTCGCAAGGGAAGTCGGTAACGTAGCGTGATAGTTTTCCAGTAGAAAGAGCGTCAATAACGGCATTATTATCGGCAAGTTCGCCACGGGCAAAGTTAAGAATAGCCGAACCTTCTTTCATAAGTGAGATAGTTTTTTCATTTACAATGTGTTTGGTGCTGTCGTTGAGTGGAACATGCAAAGATACGAAATCACATTTAGCAAAAACTTCAGTCACGTCTATTTCTTTGTGAACTCGGTTGTCAAGATGCCACGCCGCGTCAATGGAAATGTAGGGGTCGTAACCGATAACTTTCATGCCTAAGCCGATTGCGGCGTTTGCAACCAAAGCACCTATTGCACCCAAACCGATAACGCCTAAAGTTTTGCCGTAGATTTCACTTCCGACAAAAGAATTCTTGCCTTTTTCCACAAGTTTAGCAATGTTATCGCCTTCGCCTTTTAGAGTAGACGCCCACTCGATACCTTTGGAAACTTTTCTACCAGCGAGAAGTAGACCACAAATAACAAGTTCCTTTACGGCGTTAGCGTTCGCGCCGGGCGTGTTGAATACGACGATACCTTTTTGCGAACAAGTGTCGATAGGAATATTGTTTACTCCTGCACCTGCACGTCCTACGCAAAGAACGGAAGAAGGAATATTATATTCGTGCATATTGAACGAGCGTAAAACGATCGCATCGGGATTATCGTGCTGAGTAGTGAGATTGTAATTGTTGTCAAAAACGGAGTTTGCTACTTTACTTATTTCATTTAGTTTAAGTACGTTAAACATAATTGTCTCCTTTTACTTGTTTTCTAGTTCGAACTTACCCATAAAATCGATAAGTTTTTTGATGCCTTCAACGGGCATAGCGTTGTAAATGCTAGCGCGCATACCACCGACAAGACGGTGTCCTTTTAGTGAAACTAAACCTTGTTTGCTTGCTTCGGCGACGAACTTTGCGTCTAGTTCTTCGCTTGGAGTGGTAAAAGGCACGTTCATAAGCGAACGGTATTGCTTTTCTACGGGATTTTTATAGAAATTGGATGCGTCGATAAAATCATAAAGCATTTTTGCTTTCTCTTCATTTATTTTTTGTATTGCTTTAACTCCACCTATTGATTTAAGATAAGCGAAAACTTCGCTTGCGACGTAGGTGGAAAATGCGGGTGGCGTATTGTAAAGGCTTTTGTTTTCTACTTGCACAGCCCATTTCATCATAGTAGGGCAGAGTGGGTTTTCTTGACCAAGTAAATCGTTTCTAACTATTACGATAGTTACGCCTGCAGGAGCGATATTTTTTTGTGCGCCTGCGTAAATTACGCCAAATTTACTTACGTCAACTTCTTGGCTTAAAATGCAAGACGACATATCGGCAACAAGTGGAACGTTGCCTGTATCGGGAACGCTGTCAAAGCGCGTACCGAAAATAGTGTTGTTATAACAAATATGAACATAGTCTGCATCGGTACGGAAAGATTGAGCGTCAGTTTGGGGAATATAAGTAAAATTCTTGTCTTTGCTAGACGCTACTTCTACCATATCGCCGTATTTTTTGGCTTCTTTGTATGCTTTGCCGGAAAAGTTACCCGTAACGATATAGTCACCCTTAGCGCAAGTGGACGAGTGCGCTAAGTTTAATGGAACGGCTTCAAACTGCATTGACGCGCCACCTTGAACGAAAATGATGGAATAGTTATCGGGGATAGACATAAGTTCGCGAAGGAGCGCATGAGTATCGTTATTAATTTTATCGTACGGTTTTGAACGGTGACTCATTTCCATTACACTCATCCCAGTCCCTTCGTAATCAATTAAGTTCTTTTGAACTTTTTCCAAGACTTCTAAAGGAAGTACTGACGGACCTGCTGAAAAATTATAAACTCGCATAAGTTTTGCTCCTTATAAATAAATTTTTATTATTATACACACATCTTGAATAAAAGGCAAGCAAAAATACGCAAAAAATAAATTTTTATTCATATTTTTGCATAAATCAACCCTACTATGTTTTGTT
>JAZOUI010000224.1:0-5010 GCA_045658145.1 Pumilibacteraceae bacterium | reverse complement strand
TTATGGTCATTGACGGAATGAAAGAAGGCGATATTTTGAGTTTTATGACGTACGTAACGCAAATACTTATGTCGCTTATGATGATGGCTTTCTCGAGCATCCAAATAGTAATTTCTCGAGCATCCATCGCCAGAATTGTAGAAGTTCTTGATGAGAAAATTGATATCGACGACACGGACGCTGATGCTATGCTTTTGCCTAGTGACGGAAGTATTGTGTTCGATAAAGTAAAATTCAGTTATTCAAAAAATTCTGAGAATCTTTTGTTTGATGATTTGTCCTTAAGTATTGATAGTGGTCAAACGGTTGGTATTATCGGCGGAACAGGTTCGGCTAAATCTTCGCTTGTTCAACTTATCCCACGTCTTTACGACGTATGTGGTGGTAGCGTATCGGTAGGCGGACATGACGTAAGAGAATATAAACTTAAAAATTTGCGTGATAACGTTGCTATGGTACTGCAAAAAAATGTACTTTTTAGTGGTACTATTATGGAAAACTTGCGTTGGGGCAATGAAAATGCTACTGAAGAAGAAGTTATTGAGGCGGCGAAATCAGCGCAAGCGCACGACTTTATTTCATCTTTCCCTAATGGTTATAACACCGATTTGGGACAAGGTGGTGTAAACGTTTCTGGTGGACAAAAGCAACGACTTTGCATTGCGCGCGCACTTCTTAAGAACCCCAAAATTATAATTTTAGACGACTCGACTAGCGCAGTTGACACAGCAACGGATGCGAAAATCAGAGGAGCGTTTAGAGAAAAATTAAGTGATATAACTACGATTATAATTGCACAGCGTATAAGTTCTATTCAAGATGCTGACAAGATCATCGTGCTTGATGATGGTAAGATTGACGGAGTAGGCACGCACGAGCAACTTTTGGCAACTAATGCAATTTATCAAGAAGTATATTACTCGCAAAATAAAGATAAGGAGGTAACAGCATAATGCCTCCAGCTAGAGGAATGAAATTTGCTAAACCGCAAAACACCAAGAAAACAATAGGAAGACTTTTGCGATATATCGGCAGATACAAATTCTTATTACTTATTGTACTTGCTTGTTTATTGCTAAGTTCGGCAGTAGGTATCCTTAGTTCATCATTCTTGTCATATTATCTTGACGGCTACGTTTTGCCTAATTTGGATAAAGAATGGTCGGACGTATTAAGTATCATAGCACCACCCCTTACGTTTATGGGAGCATTCTTCATTTGCGGAGCACTAAGCAACTATGCTTCGACAATGATACTTGCCGTTATATCCAAAAACACTCTAAAAAAGATAAGGGATGATATGTTTGCACACATGCAAACGTTACCCATCTCGTACTTTGACAAGCATACGCACGGCGAACTTATGTCGCGCTATACAAACGACGTTGATACCGTTCGTGAAGTAATGAGTGGAACACTACCACAACTGATGTCGTCTACGTTCAATATTGTGGGTGCGCTCGGATCAATGCTTTATCTTTCGTGGCAACTTACTATCGTAATTTTGGTATTAACTTTTGGAATAATGTTCTTGTTGTCGGCAATTATGAAAAGAAGTGGCAAAAACTTCCGTCGTCAACAGAAAGCATTAGGTGAAGTAAACGGTTATATTGAAGAAATGATAGAAGGACAGAGAGTAGTTAAAGTTTTCTGCCACGAAAAAACCGTTAAAAATCGTTTTGGCGAACTTAACGACGAATTATGTGACGCTGCGTGTGCTGCAAATACTTACGCGAATATTCTTATGCCTATTATGGGTAACGTTTCGCATATTATTTACGCTATAATAGCAATCGTGGGTTCGTGCTTAATTTTGCGCGGAAACGTTGCAATGGGCACGGCTGCATTAATGTCTTTTCTATTACTGATACGTCAATTCTATAACCCGATAACGATGGTTACGCAACAAATGAACGCGCTTTTGTCAGGCTTGGCTGGTGCTGAACGTATCTTTAATATGATGGACGAAAAAAGCGAAGTGGACGACGGCTACGTCGAACTCGTAAATGCTGTTATTGATGAAAATGGTAACATTTTTGAAACGACAAAGAAAACTAATCTTTGGGCTTGGAAACATCCGCACGGCGACGGCACGGTAACCTATACTAAACTTGAAGGAAAGGTTGAACTTGAAGACGTAACGTTTGGCTACGTTCCTGAAAAAATTATTCTAAAAGACCTTTCGCTTTATGCAAAACCTGGTCAAAAAATTGCCTTTGTAGGTTCTACGGGTGCAGGTAAAACGACCATAACAAATCTTATCAATCGCTTTTACGAGATACAGTCTGGTAAGATTAGATACGACGGAATAAACGTTACTAAGATTAAGAAAGATGATTTGCGTCGTTCGCTTGGTACTGTTTTGCAAGATACGCATTTGTTTACGGGCACGGTTATGGAGAACGTTCGTTACGGCAGACTTGACGCTACGGACGAAGAAGTAATTGAGGCGTGCAAAATCGCTAATGCGGATAGTTTTATTCGTCATCTTCCCGATGGATATAATACAATGCTTACGGCAGATGGTGCTAACCTTTCACAAGGACAACGACAACTATTGTCAATTGCGCGCGCCGCGGTTGCAGACCCGCCCGTGCTTGTTCTTGACGAGGCAACTAGTTCGATTGATACTCGTACTGAACGCCTTATTGAAAAGGGTATGGATAAACTTATGGATGGACGTACCGTATTTGTTATTGCGCACAGATTAAGTACCGTTCGTAACTCTGATGCAATTATGGTGCTTGAAAAAGGCGAGATTATTGAGCGTGGTAACCACGATCAACTGATCAGTCAAAAGGGTAGATATTACGAATTATACACGGGTATGTTCGAATTATCGTGATAAAATTAGCAATATATCCTTAAAAATCAAAATAATAATTAAATGTTTTGTCAAAAAGGGCTAAAATCCGTTGACAAAAGTTGCGATTTACTTTATAATAGTATAGCAATTTGAATGTAGCAAATTTTTAGGTAACAGGAGGTGCTATTATGGCAGTACCGAAACATAAAACTTCTAAGGCAGCAACTAATTCCAGATACGCGAATTTTAAAGTTTCCGCTCCTGCGGTTGGTGAATGTCCTCAGTGTCACGCACCCAAGCTTAATCACAGAGCGTGCAAGGCTTGCGGATATTACGATAAGACCAGAAGCGTAGAAGTAAAGCAAGACAACGAATAATGTTTTAATGGACTTAATCGGCCCCGTAAGCAAAATACGGGGCTGGTTTTTTTATGGAGGAAATTATGACGAAGATAGTTTTGGATACCTTTGGTGCAGATAGAGGCGTTAGCATTGTAGTAGAAGGCGCTGTTGACGCGCTTAAAAAATATCCCGAAGTAACACTTGTTTTAGTGGGCGATTGCGATATCATTAACGCTGAACTTTCTAAATATAAATACGATACGTCTAGAATTATTGTTGAAGATGCAAAAGAGACGATTACTAATGAAGAGTCGCCTACCGTTGCTATTCGTGCGAAGAAAAATTCTTCACTTGTTCGCGCACTTGAAATTACAAAAGCCGATCCTGACGTTGTTGGTATGGTTTCAGCAGGTTCTACGGGTGCAGTACTTTCGGGTGGCATTTTTAAGGTGGGTAGAATTAAAGGCGTTCTTCGTCCTGCGCTTTGTCCCGTTCTTCCTACTTTACCGGGTGGTAGAGTTTGTCTTGTCGATTGTGGCGCAAATATGGATTGTAAGCCCGAATATTTGGCGCAGTTTGCGCTTATGGGCGTAGAGTACATGAAGTCTTTGGGAATTGAAAATCCCAGAGTTGGTCTTGTGTCAGTTGGCGTAGAAGACAAGAAAGGAAACGACCTTACTCACGCAGTGTTTAAGATGCTTAAAAAGATGCCTATTAACTTCGTAGGCAATATGGAGAGTCGTGAGGCTTTGTCGGGTGACTACGACGTGCTTGTAACTGATGGATTTGTAGGAAACGTTCTTCTTAAATCCATTGAAGGAACGGCAAAAATGATGTCGTCGCTCCTTAAACGAGAAATTAAAGCATCAACTCGTGCAAAAATCGGTTATGCGTTGTTTATGAAAGGCGCAATGAATAACTTTAAGGCTAGTATGGATTACCACGCTTTTGGTGGCGCGGTTTTTGTGGGCGTAGAGAAGATTATCGTTAAATCGCACGGCTCGTCAAAAGCAAGTTCTATTACTGCTAGCGTAGGTCAAGTCGTTCAAATGAACAGTCTTAACTTTATTTCTAATATTAAGCAAGCCATAGCATCCGTTGACGTAAAATCGCTTTTGGATGAGAGTGAAGAAAAAAATGACTAACGACGATATCAAAACTATTGAAGAAAGTATAGGCTACGTTTTTAACGATAAAAATTTGCTTATTGATGCGCTTACCCATTCTAGTTATCTTAACGAGCATCGTGGCAATACGGTTAGTTACGAACGCCTTGAATTTTTAGGCGATAGCATTCTCGATTTTATCGTAGCGGAAGAATTATATTTCGTTTTGAAAAAAGACGAAGGGGAAATGACAACGATGCGCGCAAGAATCGTATCAAAAACACCACTTGCCGAGGCGGTTGACGAGCTTGGTTTATTATCCTTTATGAGAATAGGTAGAGGAGCGCGCCAAGACGTTGTATATTCAGTAAAAACAAAGTCGGATTTGTTCGAATCCGTGCTTGCGGCAATTTATATTGATTGCGGAAGAAATATGGACAAACCTAGAGAATTTGTTCAAAAGCACATCAAACGTTCGCTTTCACTCCGTGATTTTAAATCAACTTTACAAGTATTTGTTCAAAAGAACTTTGTTGGAAAGTGTCCCGTTTACAAGGATATTGAACAGTCCGAAAGTGGAAAACCATATTTTTGTTCAGAAGTTTATGTAAATGGCGAACTAAAAGGAAAAGGACACGGATTGAGTAAAAAAGCGGGTGAACAAATGGCTGCAATGAATGCACTTAAAGCATTTGGTATTATGCGCTGACCGCTTTACAAATGCTATATAAATATGTTATAATATAATATACGACAC
>JAZOUI010000223.1:0-3037 GCA_045658145.1 Pumilibacteraceae bacterium | reverse complement strand
GCGAACATTTTGCCCGTTCTGCCCATACCTGTTTGTATTTCGTCGAGAATAAACAATACGTCTTTTGAACGGCACAAAGCGTATGCGCCCACAAGGTAATCGTAATCGGCAGGGCGAACGAAACTACGGCTTTGAATAACTTCTAGCATAATCGCGCCTACGTCGTCGGTCAGCGCCTCGCGAAGAGCGTTAAGGTCGCCGTAGGGGACGTGTTTAAATCCAGGCATAAGGGGCGAATAAATTTTGTAATGGCTTTCTTGCCCCGTAGCAGTAAGGGTAGCAAGCGTACGGCCGTGGAACGAGCCTTGCGCCGTGATGATAGTGGGGCGGTTTTGTCCACGCTTGTTGTAATGCTTGCGTACAAGTTTTATAGCGCACTCGTTTGCCTCAGCGCCACTATTTGCCATAAACATTTTAGTGAAAATCGTGCCTTTCAGCATTTTTTCACTAAGTATTGCTTGTTCACGGTTATAAAAAAGGTTAGACGAGTGAATAAGTTTTCCTGCTTGCTCGGAAATAGCGCGCGTAAGGTCGGGATTGTTGTAGCCCAAACAGTTTACGCCTATGCCCGAAACAAAGTCGATATATTCTTTTCCGCTCGTGTCGTAAAGACGGTTGCCGTTGCCGTGCGTAAAACAAATATTTTGACGTGAAAACACGTTCATATAATTGCGCGCAGACAATTCCTTAATTTTCTTAAGATCCATTCTTGCCCCTTTATTGATAAATTATTTTCTACGTTATAGTATATCATACTTTGGTTTAAAAGTCAACCACCAAAGATGGTTTCGTAAGGTTAGAATAGAGTGGGGGATTTTCAACCTGCTATTCACAGCGAAGTGAAGAATCTAAACGGCGACGCGGAAATCTCAAAATAAAAAACGGTAACCCACGTAGGTCACCGTTTTGCATTTTTTTATTACCAAACGACTACTTCGCCGTTTTCACCGTAGTGCCAAAAGTTACCACGCGTCGTAGGTTTGCTTTCGCTGTAATAGTATACGGGGCAATCGTAATTGAAGCCGTTGAACCAAGTGCTAGGTTGTTTTGTATGTTCGCAGTATAACGAAAGCTTAGATGAATATTGAAAGGACCAACCACCCGTTTCTACGACGGAAGAGGGGATAATCAAGCTGGTTAAATTTTTGCAGCTAAAAAAAGCGTTATCGCCGATACGAGTAACTGAATCGGGTATTTCAAACTCGGGCAAACGGGAACAGTTTTTAAACAATGAATTAGGAATAGCCGTTATTGATTGACTCATAGTAACGCTAATTAAATAGTCGCAACCTTCGAATATACTATCACCTAAGTAAAGGACGTTGTCGGGAATAGTGACGTGCGTTAGTTTGTCGCATTCGCTAAAAGCGTAACTTGCGATCGTTTTAGTATTAGGATTGATTTCGTAAGTGTTGATGAAAAAATTGTTAGGCGCAATCAGTGCGACGTAGGGGTTGTTTTCATTGCCCAAATATTTGACTTGCTTATCGACGGTGTATTTCAAGTTCGTGCATTTCAAAAAAGCGTATTTGCCGATATACGTAACGCTATCAGGCAAAATAAGATTTTCCAGCGAATTGCAACCGTAGAAAGCGTGAGAGTCGATTTTAGTAAGCTTGTCACCTAAAGTAACGTCGTGTAAGTTGTTGCAATGATTAAAAGCGTATGCCCCGATATGAGTGACGCTATCGGGTATATTGATAGAAGTTAGATTTTTACAATCGGAGAAAGCGCTACTAAGAATTGACTTAATTGAGTCGTGTAGACGTATCTCTTTTAAGCTTTTACAGCCCGAGAAAAGAGAGTAGGGGATGGCAGTTACTGCTGTGGGAATGTTTACGGTCGTTAGCTTTTCGCATTGCTCAAACGCGCCGTTACGAATAACTTTCAAGGTGTCCGGAATGATTACGCTCGTCAGATTCGTACAATCGGCAAAAGCTCTTATCCCGATGCTGTTAAGCTTTTCGGGCAAATTAATACTCGTTAGACTCGTACATTTTTCAAAAGCATTGTCGTCAATAGCGTGAAGGTTTGCAGAAAAGTTTACGGTTTCTAAAGCCGTGCATCTTAAAAAAGCATTCTTTTTAATAGTGGTCACGGTATCTGGTAAAGTCACGCTCGTTATATCCGTACGATCGTAAAAGGCAAGCTCGTCAATAATAGTGACGGGACAACCGCGATATGTGTCGGCGATAGTAACTTGTTTCGAAGTGCCAGTGTATTTCGCTACTGCTGCTTTCTCGCCAATAAGTTTGTATTCAACGCCGCCCGTCGTGTGAGTAGGGCCTTGCAATAGCGGTAGCATACAGCCACAAAGTGAAGTCGAACATATTGCTATTGTGAGAATTAGCGTTGCGTATATCAGCCGTTTCATTTCTTACTCCTTTATATTGATATCTTATTATATCATAGCTAACGGGTGCGTGTCAAAGTTTTATGTGCTTTTAGTTAAAAAAGTAACTCTACGAATGCAAGAAAACAAAATCCGTGCCTTTTTACGCCGAGTAAAATTTTACCGACAAAACAAAAAACGGTAACCCACGTAGGTCACCGTTTTGCATTTTTTTATTTCCAAACGACTACTTCGCCGTTTTCACCGTAGTGCCAAAATTTTCCCGTCGTCGTCGGTTTTTCATCGCTATAATAATAGCGGTTAGCGTTTACGAACAGGTCGTTATTTTTTTTGATAGATATATTTTCCCAATCGTCTTTCGTGCCTTCGTAATATACCGTTGTCAGTTCCCTGCACCCAGCAAAAGCCATTTCGTTAATTACTTTTAGCCCTTTAGGAACAATAAGAGTAACTATGTTACAATCTGTAAAAGCGTTGTTTCTAATAAAACGAAGCGAGCTAGGTAAATTGATGCTCGTTATATTATCGCAAAAATAAAAGGCGTTATCGTTAATACTAGTGACGCTATCTGGGATATAAACGTTCGTTAAATTTTTGCAGTTAGCAAAAGTGTAGGAGGCTATTGACGTAATGGAATTTGGTAAAGTAACTTCCGTTAAACTAGTGCAATTTTCAAACGCATGA
>JAZOUI010000222.1:0-7205 GCA_045658145.1 Pumilibacteraceae bacterium | reverse complement strand
GTGTCTGGTTTCAGCAATGAGAACGGTATCGCCGATACCGCATTCATTGTTTTCGTCGTGAGCCTTAACCTTCTTGGTCTTGTTTATCGTCTTCTTATAAAGGGGGTGTTTAGCCTTATCCTTGATTGCAACAACGATGGTTTTGTCCATCTTGTCGGAAACAACGATGCCAACACGCTCTTTTCTGTTATTTCTTTCAATAGCTTCTGCCATTATCGTGTCCTCCGTTAAGCCTTAATCTCGCGTTCGCGAAGAATAGTCTTAATTCTTGCGATATCGCGCTTGCAGTTTACCATCTGCATAGGATTGGTAAGCTGACCAGTTGCGTGCGAAAAACGAAGGTTGAAAAGTTCCTGCTTAAGTTCATTAAGCTTAAGATTAAGCTCTTCTGCAGTCATTTCTCTGAAAGTTTGTGCTTTCATTATGCTTTAACCTCCTCTTTCTTTACAATCTTGCATTTAACGGGCAACTTGTGCGATGCAAGACGAAGTGCCTCTCTTGCTACTTCCTCGGCTACGCCTGCCATTTCGAACATAACGCGACCGGGCTTTACTACTGCTACCCAGTACTCAGGAGAACCCTTACCGGAACCCATACGAGTTTCAGCAGGTTTCTTGGTTACGGGTTTGTGGGGGAAGATGTCAATCCATACTTTACCACCACGCTTAATATAACGCGTCATTGCGATACGGGCAGCTTCGATTTGGTTGGAAGTGATCCAGCCGGGCTCTGCGGATACAAGAGCGTATTCACCGTAAGCGATTACGCTACCTGCAATAGCCTTGCCCTTCATTCTGCCACGATGAACGCGACGTCTTTTTACTCTTTTAGGCATTAACATATTACTGCTCTCCTCCTTCGGTCTTTACTGCCGGAAGAACCTCTCCCTTATAGATCCACGTCTTAATACCGATAATACCGAAGGTGGTGTGTGCCTCTGCGGTACCGTAATCGATATCTGCACGTACGGTCTGAAGGGGAATCGAACCCTCGTGATAGCTTTCAGATCTTGCAATTTCTGCGCCATCAAGTCTGCCCGATACCATAATCTTTACACCCTTTGCGCCACTACGCATAACACGGCTCATAGCCTGTTTCATAGTACGGCGGAAAGAACTTCTCTTTTCAAGTTGCTGAGCAACCGATTCAGCGACAAGGATTGCATCCATATCAGGACGTTTAACTTCCATAATATTGATGTGAACGCCTTTCGTCGTAACGATCTTAGCAAGTTCTTTCTTAAGTTGCTCTACGCCAGCACCCTTCTGACCGATAACCATACCGGGCTTAGAAGTGTGGATGTTGATAACCACTTTTTCCTGAGCGCGCTCGATAGCGACTTTGGAAATGCCGTAAGCGTAGTACTTTTTCTTAATAAATTCACGGATCTTGTGATCTTCGAGAATGTAGCCTGCAAAATCTTTCTTGTTTGCATACCATTGAGCGTTCCAACCCTGGATAACGCCCACTCTCATACCGTGCGGATTAACTTTCTGACCCATAATTACTTAACCTCCTTAACGGTATCAAGGATAACCGTGATGTGGCTCGTGCGCTTGTTGATTCTGTACGCTCTACCCTTAGATGCAGGTTGAACGCGCTTCAAGATGGGGCCGCCGTCTGCGTAAATTTCCGCAACGTAAAGGTCTGCTCTTGCAAGGCCGTTGTTGTGCTCTGCGTTAGCAACTGCAGAGTTGATAAGTTTGAGCAAAATTTCGCTGGACGCCTTGGGCGTAACAGCCAAAATAGCGAGTGCTTCGTTTACCGACTTACCGCGAACGATATCAAGTACCGGTCTTACCTTAAAAGGCGAAATGCGGATGTAGTTAGCATGAGCGCAAGGTCTAGTATCCTTGGTTGCTGCAATCTTTTCGGTTTTTTCTCTGATTCTCTTTGCCATAACTTACTCCTTATCTGCCCGAAGTGCTCTTCTCACCAGCGTGGCCCTTGAAGGTACGCGTGGGAGCGAATTCACCGAGCTTGTGACCTACCATTTCCTCGGTGCAGTAAACAGGAACGTGCTTACGTCCATCGTGAACTGCAATCGTGCAACCGATAAACTCGGGGAAAATCGTGGAGGAACGCGACCAGGTCTTGATAACCTTCTTATCGTTGGTTTCAGCCTGCGCCTTAACTCTCTTATATAACTTTTCTTCTACATAAGGTCCTTTTTTAACGCTTCTACTCATAATTCACCTCAATTTATGCGCTTAACAATAAAGCGATTGCTTGCCTTGTTGTGCTTTCTCGTCTTCTTACCGAGAGCGGGTTTACCCCAGGGCGTAACAGGGCTGGGCATACCTACGGGGGACTTACCTTCACCACCACCATGCGGGTGATCGTTGGGGTTCATTACAACACCGCGGACGGTGGGACGAACGCCCATGTGACGCTTTCTACCAGCCTTACCAAGGTTGATAAGCTCGTGATCGAGGTTACCTACCTGACCGATAGTAGCCTTACAAGTAAGAAGGATAAGTCTCATTTCGCCAGAAGGCATCTTAAGAGTTGCATACTTGCCTTCTTTTGCCATAAGCTGTGCGGATGCGCCTGCCGTACGAACAAGGATACCGCCGTTGCCAGGCTGAAGTTCTACGTTGTGTACGAGCGTACCTACGGGAATTGCAGAAAGGGGAAGTGCGTTTCCTGCCTTAATATCTGCACCCTCACCACTAAGTACGGTGTCGCCAACGTTAAGACCTACGGGAGCAAGGATATATCTCTTTTCGCCGTCTGCATAGTTAAGAAGAGCGATATACGCGGTACGGTTGGGATCGTATTGAATAGATGCAACCTTAGCGGGGATATTGTCCTTGTTTCTCTTAAAGTCGATAATACGGTATTTAACACGGTTGCCACCACCGATATGACGAACGGTGATTCTGCCGTTGTTGTTTCTACCACCAGAATGGTTCTTGCTAACAAGAAGCGATCTCTCGGGGGTGGAAGAAGTTACTTCTGCGAAAGAAGAAACGGTCTTCTGTCTAGTACCCGGAGTAATCGGTTTAAATCTTTTAACTGCCATTTTCTTTCTCCTTAATTACGCAAGGCTGTCGAAGAACTCAATCGTCTTGCTCTCTTTGGTGAGCTTAACGTAAGCTTTCTTGAACTTAGAGGTGTAACCTTCCGTTCTGCCCTGTCTCTTGTACTTACCGCGTACGTTTACAACGTTTACCTTTTCTACTTCAACGCCGAAGATCTGCTCAACAGCAGCCTTAATCTGCGTCTTGTCCGCTCTTTCATCTACTACGAAAACGTACTTTTTAGATGCGATTCCGTCGTAACTCTTTTCGCTAAGGAGCGGTTTCTTTATAATATCGTAAGCGTTCATGCCTTGTATGCCTCCTGAATTTTCTCAACAGCCGCTGCCGTCATAAGAAGTTTCTCGTTAGCCATAACGTCGTATACGTTGATAAGCGAAGAGTTGATCGTCTTAACGGTGGGGATGTTGTTCGTTGCTCTTACAACTGCGCTGTCAGTATCGGTTACAACCAAAAGAACGCGCTTTTCAATGTTAAGAGCCTTAAGCACTGCAACCATTTCCTTAGTCTTAGCAGCGGTAAGGTTGATTTCGTCAACAACTACGAGAGCGTTGTCGCTAACCTTATTGCTGAGCGCGCTAACAATAGCATTGCGCTTTGCGTACTTGTTAACCTTTTGCGAGAAGTCACGGGGCTTGGGTGCGAATACTACGCCACCACCAGTCCACTGGGGAGCTCTGATCGAGCCCTGACGTGCTCTACCCGTACCTTTCTGTCTCCAGGGCTTAATACCGCCGCCACGAACTTCCGTTCTGGTAAGAGTGGACTTGGTACCCTGTCTTGCGTTGTTGAGCTGAGCTACAACAACCTGATGAACGAGCGCTTCGTTGAATTCAACGCCGAATACGCTGTCGTCGAGGTTCATCGTGCCGGCTACTTCACCGGTCTGCTTATATACGTTAATTTCTGCCATGTCAACCTCCGTTATTTCGTGGACTTAACCGCTTGTTTTACGGTTACGAGACCACCCTTGGGTCCGGGAACAGCGCCACGGATCAAGAGAACGTTACGTTCAACGTCAACCTTAACGATTACAAGGTTTTGGATGGTTACGTTTTCGTGACCGTACTGACCTGCCATGTGAAGACCTTTGATAACCTTAGCGGAGTTAAGTTCACCAAGCGAACCGCGTTGACGGTGAACAGGACCCGTACCGTGAGTCATCTTAAGTCTGTGCTGATTCCATCTTTTAATCGCGCCGGTAAAGCCGTGTCCTTTGGTTACGCCCGAAACGTCAACAACGTCGCCTGCTTCGAACATATCACACTTAATTTCCGCGCCAACTTCGTAAGCCTGTTCGTACTTAAATTCTTTAAGGTACTTCTTGGGGCTAACGCCAGCCTTGTCATAAACGCCCTTGAGGGGTTTGTTCACAAGAACTTCTCTTCTTTCTTCAAATGCTACAACCGTTGCTGCGTATCCATCACGCTCTACGGTCTTGTTTCTAACTACGGTCATGGGGCCTGCTTCGACAACCGTTACGGGAACCATAAGGCCCGTTTCGTCGAATATCTGCGTCATGCCGAGTTTCTTACCTAAAATTGCTTTTTTCATAATCGTAATAACCTCCGCGTGACTTATAACTTAATCTGAATATCCACGCCCGCAGGAAGATCGAGTTTCATAAGAGAATCAACCGTCTTTGCCGAGGGGCTGTAAATATCAATGAGTCTCTTGTGGGTGCGGATTTCGAATTGCTCTCTGCTATCCTTATACTTGTGCACCGCACGCAAGATCGTAACTACCTCTTTCTCGGTAGGAAGCGGAATAGGACCGCTTACTTTCGTGCCCGTTTTCTTTGCCGTTTCAACTATTCGCGCCGCCGACTGATCGATAAGCTCGTGGTCGTACGCTTTAAGTTTGATACGAATCTTTTGACTTGCCATTTTAACTCCTCCATTCTAAGTGTTTCGCAATAACTCGCTCGTGTGTGTCAAATCTGAGCAATTTTTAGAGGCCCGTCAAATAAGCCTCGCACACGCGTTTTTTGCGTCGCACGGATCTTTATCCGCACTTGTCGGCCTGAGTTACCCTCCGTCCTTAGCATTAGATTTTACGGAAGCAACCTCAAGCGTCATCCCAAAAATGCGCTCAGAAAAATACCGCACCTACAGTACAGCCCTATAATTATAAACGATTACGCCCACTCTGTCAAGCGTTTTTACGCTCTTTTTTAAACTATTTTAAAGCTTTTTTGTGATTTTGAAAATTTATTTTTCGTCCAAAGCCGACACTACTATTTAATGATAACGCGCGCACGCGTATACGCGCGTGTATGCGTTTAAATATAAAGAAAGCGCACCACTTTACTAGCGCACCATCTTATCCATTTACACAAATGCGCAAAGATTTTAACAAAAAATACACAAAAAGTTACAAAAACGCGACTACATATGCCCGTAATCGCGCCTTTTATAGTTTATAGAACGTCCACTCTTTCTCTCGTTTTCCACGCGCCACAAGTGAAGTCGGGAACTTCCACAGGCGCGCCACCATTAGCAATAGACTGCTCGGAAAGCGCGGTAATTACCATCCACGACGCAGCGTCGTACACATCGAGCGCAAACGCCTCACCACTTCTTGCACGGTTGATGAACTGACGGCACATAATTCCGTCCATACCACCGTGACCACTCTCTTTTTCTTCTTCGGTTATATTAAGCCATTGCGACGGGAGCATTTCCTTATACTTCTCGGCGCTGTCCATATTTTCACGAATAAACCCAACGGGATTGAACGAGTGATCTTCAGCGTTCAGATAGCCGTTAAACGCCTGGAAATACGCTCCTTCCGTTCCGCGAATTGTGAAGTCGCGATTGTAAAAGCCGGGTAACGTGGTATCCAGTTTTAACAAAATGGTCTCGCCGTTCTCGCAAGTAATTATCGTATTTACGATATCGCCCTGAGCCCACTTTTTACCGATAAGTTCGGGGTTGATGTTGTCCTTATTCGCGTTAACGTAAGTTTCAAGCCCAACAGCCATGCTAGCCACAGACACAATCGAAAGCATACGGTTACCACGGTTAATGTCCAAAATCTTAGCGATAGGACCAAGTTCATGCGTAGGATAGTTTTCGCAATTTCTCGCAAGGTAGTTGCGCATACGATAGTGTCTATTCTCCTTGCCGTGCGTAACTTCGTTACGAAGATCGTGACTATACGCCCCACTACAATGCACTATCTCGCCAAACATACCTGCGCGCGCCATCTTGAGCGCAAGAAGTTCGCTACGGTCATAACAACAGTTCTCTAAAAACATAATAGGCGTTTTCGTGCTTTCGTAAGTGTGCACAAGTTCCCAACACTCGTCTACGGTGTACGCGCCACCCACTTCAAGCCCAGTAATTTTGCCCGCCTTCATACTGTCGATAGCAATTTGAATATGAGTTTCCCACGACGTATAAATAAGCACCGCCTCAACGGCAGGATCGGCAAGAACTTCTTTGTAATCAAGCGTCCACTTGCAATCGTTACCCATTTGCTCTTTAATAAGGTCAGCGCTGTCTTTTGCCCTGTCCTCGTACTCGTCGCAGGCATATAAAATTTCAATGTCCTTTTGTTTGGAATAGAACGCGCGTAACATACTGCCGCCACGACTACCTAATCCAACTATAGCCACTTTAAGTTTGTCCATAACGTCCTCCATTTCGTATATTTTACCATATTTATACAACTATTGCAAGTGAATTCTTATGCAAAATTATGTTTGTTTGCATCCGCCCGCTACGCCAAAAAAACACAAACGGCGCATAACGTCATATCCCGTTTGATAAATTAACGTCAATTACTTCCTCGTTAATGCACGTCAAAAAAATTTTTATATTTAAGTCCTTGACTAACTGCTTTTTTCGTGATACAATAATAAAAATTGTACATACTAGGAGAAAGTTATGATAAAACATATCGTTTGTTTCAAACTCGCAGACAACAGCGAAGACAAAAAGCAAGAGGCAAAAGCCGTTTTGCTCTCAATGCAAGGTAACGTACCAATGCTCCGTGGCATCGAAGTAGGAACTGACTTTTTAGGCTCAGCACGCTCCTTCGACGTAATACTCCAAGTTATTCTTGACGATGCAAAAGCGCTAGACGACTACCAAGTGGATGAATACCACTGCTCCGTTGTTAAGAAATATATGCACGCACACGTGGAAAAATCGGTTGCTA
>JAZOUI010000221.1:0-5297 GCA_045658145.1 Pumilibacteraceae bacterium | reverse complement strand
TGCTTGCATCTAGCGCATTTAAGGACACGGGTTTTTATATGCGGTGTTTAATGTCTGCGAGATATATTCGTATTGCTCGGATTTTCTAACACCACGAATTCAAAAATCTCTTTCTCGGTGGACGTGCTACTATCTACGTCGCATTACTTTGCTATCTTGCGAGAAACGGCTTTGTATGTTTTTAACGTAATTGTAGGGGAGGATATTATCCTCCCGTTATTTGGTAAAATGTATATGTTTAAACTAAAGGCTTGGTTGTAGTTGGCTCCATCTGACGAGGGAGCTCCCAACGAAGTTGGGTGAGGGAGAGAAAAAATTATTTCAAATATTATCTTTATTGCTTGTGACTTTCAGTTGTATTGTATGAGGATAATATCCTCCCGTTATTATATATAAAGAAAAAGGCTCCGATTGAACGGGAGCCTTTAATTTTTTCTATCTAATAATACGTCTATATCTTCGTCAAAATAGTTTGCGATTTTGCACAGGTTGGTAAGAGTGATTTCACGTTGACACAATAAGTACCGTGAAATTGTTTGTTGCGGAATATCAACGCGCCGTGCAAATTCAGATACGCTCATCTCTCCAATGAGTTGTTTTAAGTTTTTCGCAAATGCGATCATATATTTATTATCCATAATATTATTTTACACCAAACGGTGTTAAATTATTGACTTTACACCAAACGGTGTGATATAATTTTTACAATATTAAAGAAAGGAGAGTAAAATAATGAAAAAGACGTTTGATTTTAATATAGACGATGAAGAAGTGGTAAGGAAAAATGGCGCTATATTTGAATGGTATAACTTTTGGCCGACTGTAATCGGCGCTCTTATTGCTATATTGGGAGTAGTTTGTGGAGTTGTCTTTTCGGGTGTAATTAGCGCTACCGGAGTAGCTGAATCTAGTTCGGTCGTTTTGTGGTTTACTGTTGGTGGAATTATAATTGGATTGATTGCTTTTGCCTTGTTAAAAGTTCTTTGCTCGTATAAATTATTGCACATTTACTATCTTAAAAAACTCGTATCACAAATGGAAAGAATAAAAGAATCAAAAGCCGAGGATAAAACTCAAAATGATTAATAAAAACGAAAAGCGAGACGGTTGTCTCGCTTTTTGCTTTATTTTGGTTGTTTTTTGTGATTTTAGGGTTATTTTTTATTAAAAATCGCTAGTTTTTGACCACTTGGAATAGTTGAACATTTATTCAATCGTTTCAAATATGTCATTATCCTTTGTTGAGAAGGTTACTTTGCCTATTACGGTGCGTCTATCTCCGCTGGGCGCGTCGGGGTTGGTTTGGATATGGAAGGAAGTGTAAAGGTTTCCGTTTTTATCCTTAAAGAAAGCGTTATGGCCTGAGCCAAAAAGCGTTTTGTCGCAAGAGAGAACGGGGTTGTTAATAGACTTTGTCCACGGACCAAAAGGATTATCGGCGGTGGCAACGCATATAGCGTAGTCGTTAGTAGCGTAGCAGTTAGCTGAGTAGTTCATAACGTACTTATCGCCAAGTTTAATAACGCAAGGACCTTCGTTCCAAAGGTGCGGAGGGTTCATATTCAGCGAAATGCTTTCGAACGGAAGGTAAGGCGTGGTAACTAACACGTGCTCACTAATAGGTCTAGTTAAGTCGTCGTTTAACTGAACGCAATAGAGTTGGCTAGTTTTAACGCCGTCAATAATATTTTCACAGCAGTCACGAGAATAGAAGAAATAGTTGCCCGTTTCATCAATGAGAACCGAGCCGTCAATGGTTGCATAGCCAAGGTCGAACATAGGTTCGCCAAGCGCGTCAACGAACGGGCCTGTGGGTGAATCTGAGATAGCGACGCCTAGTCTGAGTGAATCAAGTTCGCGACTTTTTGCCGTATAGTGCATAACGAATTTGCCGTTATGATATACAACTTCGGGCGCCCAAAAATGGGATTTGCCCCAGTATTTGATAGCATCAAAGCAAGGAATTTCTTCGCTCCAGTTTACTAAATCTTCGCTTACCCACACGCTAAAACCCGTGCTGAAATGGTCGCAGTTGGTAGCGTAGCAATAGTATTTTCCTTCGTAAAGAAGAACTTGAGGATCGCCTATTTTCGTAATGTCAGTAATTATCATTATACACCGTCCTTATTAGTTTGGTAAAATATTTAAGGGTACGTATACGCCTGTTTGTGACACAAAATAACGCGTGTACTTTGGTCGTAAATTTTCACTAATTTTATAAAAAACACTCATTTTTTACAAAATGGCATACCACGTTATGCGCCGTTTTGCATTTTTTTTAGCAAAAAACGTCACAAAAACCCGAATAAATACATTATAATACAAAATCGCTCCTTATGCAAGCAAAAAGGAGCGATTATTTTTATTGATTTACATTACTTATATTCGGGCATCCAGTCTTTGTGTGCCTCGAAAAGTTCATCACACATTGCCTTTATGTCGTCCATAGAAAGTTCAGCCTTAGTATGGGGATCAAGATATGCCGCCATATAAACGTCTTCTTTCTTTCTAGAAACTGCAGCCTGGATGGTCATAAGTTGAACGGAAACGTTCGTGGAGTTAAGTGCTGCAAGTTGGGTAGGAAGTGCGCCAACGTAGCAGGGGTTAAGTCCGTTGTTATCAACCATAATAGGAACTTCTACGCACGCATCGCTAGGAAGGTTGGTGATAAGTCCCGTGTTAATAACGTTACCGTGGATGCGATAGGGATTACCCGTTTCGCAAGCCTCGATAATGCGCGAGCCATATTCACGCGAACGAGAGTGAGTGATTTCGCCACCGTTGTAAATTTCTTCCCATTGTTTTTTCCAGCCTGCGATTTGGTTAACGCAACGACGGGGATATTCGTCAAGGGGGATATTGTATTTTTCGATAAGTTCGGGATACTTGTCTTTAATATAGTAAGGATGATATTCCGCCGTGTGTTCGCTACTTTCGGTGTTGTAGTAGCCGAAACGGTTCATCATATCAAGTCGAACTAGATCGCCATTGGGACGAACTTCGTTGAACTTTTCTTTAAGTGCAGGGTAAAGGTCGTTGCCTGCCTTGTCTTTAAGTTCCAAAAGCCAAGCCATGTGGTTGATGCCGGCAATTTTCCAGTCAGCATCTTTAAGTTCGGGCATATCGAGCCATTCAGCAAGACAGGGTACGCAAACCTGAACGGAGTGGCAAAGACCAACAGTCTTGATTTTGGTATATCTTTGCATATAGCCCGTGATGATAGACATAGGGTTAACGTAGTTAAGGAAAAGCACGTTAGGACAAACTTCTTCCATAATGCGTGCATATTCTTCCATAACCGCAATGGTGCGGAGACCACGGAAAATACCGCCGATTCCAAGAGTGTCGGCAATCGTTTGGCGAAGGCCGTACTTTTTGGGAATTTCAAAGTCGGTAATCGTGCAGGGATCGTAACCGCCTACCTGAATAGCGTTGATAATGTAGTCGGCATCACGGAAAGCCTCGCGAGCGTCCAAGAATTTTTCTACCTTAACGGCGGGTTTATATTTGTCACGGAGCGCAGTAATTACGATGTACGATTCGTTAAGACGTTCTTCATCAATGTCGTAAAGCGCGATTTCAAATTCGGGCAAGTTCTCGCTGAGTAAGCAGTCACCCAAAACGTTACGGGCGAACACGGTCGAGCCTGCGCCCAAAAAAGCAATTTTCATCTTTTTACCTCCAAAATTATTAATTAAAGTATAACACACGTTATAAAAAAAATCAATAGTATTATGTGCTAAATTTTTAATGATTTGTTTTATTTTTTTGAAATTTAGCATTAGAGAGGACGTGTTTTGTTCTTTTTTTTGTGATTTTGAAAAGAAAAACGATTGCTCGTAAACTGTTGACAAAAATAAAGAAAAGCGATATAATATACTCACCATAAAGAGTGTACGAGGGACAAGCCCTATGACTACACAGCAACCTCTCTATTAGAAAAGGTGCTAACGCTTGGCTAGATGGGACGAAATAGTTGTTTGCCCGTCGCCTTGACGGGTTTTCTTTTTGTCTAAATTATTAAGATGGTAGCGCATTTATAAAATTTGACAAAAGAGTAGGCTCTATGGTATAATAAATCAAATGTGCGTCCACCATAGGTGGACGGAACAAAGGAGTTTTTATGAGTAAAAACGTTGTATTATTTTCTAGTGAATCGGTAACCGAAGGTCATCCCGACAAAGTGTGTGATAAAATTTCGGACAGTATTTTGGACGCGGCGCTTGCGCTTGACCCCAGTAGTCGTATCGCGTGCGAAACGTGTTGTACGACCGGACTTGTAATGGTTATGGGCGAATTTACGACCGCAGGATATATTGATATTCCCAAAATCGTTCGCGAGACAGTAAAGGAAATCGGATATACGGATGCAAGTTACGGTTTTGATTACAAAACTTGCGCGGTTTTGACTACCATTGACGAGCAATCTAGCGACATTGCTATGGGTGTTGACAAGGCTGTTGAGGCGCGTGACGGTCAAAGTGACATCGCCGACGAGATAGGCGCAGGCGACCAAGGTATGATGTTTGGTTACGCTTGTCGCGAAACTGAGGAACTTATGCCCCTTCCTATTATGCTCGCGCATAAACTCACCAAAAAACTTACCGACGTGAGAAAATCGGGCGAAGTGGACTTTTTTCGTCCTGATGGAAAGGCGCAAGTTACCGTTGCATACGTTGACGGCGTGCCTTCTTACGTGGATACCGTTGTCGTTTCCACACAGCACTCGGATACCGTTAGTCACGCTGACCTTGAAAAAACGGTTATTGAAAAAGTTATCAAGGCTGTTATTCCCACCTCTTTGTTGGCGGCTGAAACCAAGTTTTACGTTAACCCCACGGGCAAGTTCGTTATCGGTGGTCCGCAGGGTGATAGTGGTCTTACGGGTAGAAAGATTATCGTAGACACTTACGGCGGAATGTGTCCTCACGGTGGCGGTGCTTTCTCGGGTAAAGATCCTACGAAGGTTGACCGTTCGGCTTGCTACTACGCGCGTTACGTTTGTAAAAACGTGGTTGCCGCTGGTCTTGCTGATAGAATTCAACTTCAGGTAGCGTACGCCATCGGTAAGGCAAACCCCGTTTCGCTTTGCATTGATACTTTTGGTACGGGCAAATATTCGGACGAGCAAATTTTGTCTGCAATCAAAGAAGTATTTGATTTCCGTCCGTATTCCATTATAACTCAACTTGATCTTCGCCGTCCCGTTTATGCGCAAACGGCGGCATACGGTCACTTCGGTAACCCCGATTTTACGTGGGAAAAAGTAGATAGAGTAGAAGAACTTAAAAAGGTGA
>JAZOUI010000220.1:0-7728 GCA_045658145.1 Pumilibacteraceae bacterium | reverse complement strand
CGGAATACATAAAAGAAATATCTTCATTGCCGGAAATTGGGAAATTCCTAAATGATACTGGTAAGTTAAAATATAAAAAACTAGTAACGACTGAAAAAAATTTAATAAAGGAAAATACACTCGCAAAACCCCACACGGATTTTTACATAGAAGTATCGTTGTTTTGTTCACTAATAAACGGACGAATTTACGACAAAAAAACTGAAATTTATTACGCCGACGAAATACTTCTTTTGATCAAAAGATTAAATAATCGCAACAAAACATTTTATAATGACCGAGAAATTTGGAATTCAATTTGTCGTGTTGAGCGTGGTAAAGTTTCAAATAAAATGAGATTTTCTATTTACCAAAGAGATGGTTATAGATGCTGTAAATGTGGAATTTCGCAAAGATATGCACAATTAGAAGTTGACCATATTATCCCAATAGCAAAAGGTGGGAAAAGCACTTACAATAATTTACAAACATTGTGCCATAGGTGCAATGTCGAAAAAGGCGACAATTTATATTAATGAAATAAATTGTTGATACTTGATTTGTTTTACTAAAACAAACGGCAACCACGCGTTGTCGTTTTTATTTTATCCTGCTATTGAAAATTTTTGCACATACTGCAGTTTTTTTCTAAAATCTTCCACGCCCTTTTAATAATTCACATAATCCATTGACAAAACTTAACGTATTTTGTTATAATATTTTCAACGAAAAGAACTTCTTTGTGGGGTGGATTATGGAAAAATTTTCTCTTAACGGTCAATGGCTAATAAGTAGCGACACTTACGCTACGGTTGGAAACGTGCCTGGCTCGGTATTTTCGGCTTTGCTTGAAAACGGATTGATGGACGACCCGTTTTACCGTGACAACGAGGCGAAGGCTGTAGCGATTATGGACGAGCAATTTGTCTTTACTAAAACTTTTAACTATAAAAAAACTTCCGATTGCATTATATTAGTTTGCGAAGGTATTGACACTATTTGCGACCTTTACATCAACGGCGAGTTTGTAGCGCATACGGAAAATATGCACCGCGTGTACGAATTCGACGTGACTAAATATTTAGTGGACGGCGAAAACACTATAAAAGCAATTTTTCCGCCCTATGACGCTTATATAAAAGAAAAGACGAAGGAAAAGGAAATTACTTCGGGCACAATCGCAACTATGATAGGTTTTGCATACGTTAGAAAGGCGTTTTATATGAGTGGATGGGATTGGGGCCCGATGCTTACCGACGCAGGAATATGGAAAGACATTTACCTTATTGACGGCTCTCTCCCCCGTATTTCTGACGTAAAAATTACTCAACGCCACGAAAATGGTCGCGTTTTCGTGACTACGTATGCCCAAACTTCTGACCAAGCGAATATTTCCATTACAATTACCACGCCTGACGGAAAACAAATAAGCGCTGAAAACGGCGTAGAAAAAGAGATTGAAAACGCTCAACTTTGGTGGCCAAACGGCTACGGCGAACAGCCCCTTTATACCGTTACGACGGAGTGTGTTTATAACGGCAAAGTGGTTGACGAAAGCGTTAAGAAGATAGGTCTTCGCACGCTCGTGGTTAGCCGTGAGCAAGATCAATGGGGCGAAGAATTTTGCTACAAAGTAAACGGCGTAAAAATCTTTGCTATGGGCGCGGACTATATCCCAGAGGACAATATTTTAAGCCGATTAAATCGCGAGCGCACTAAAAAACTGCTTGAAGACTGCTTATTCGCAAACTTCAATGCTATCCGTGTTTGGGGTGGTGGATTTTACCCACACGACTATTTCTTTGAACTGTGCGACGAGATGGGCATTATCGTATTTATGGATTTAGCGTTCGCCTGCACCGCTCTACCCGGCAACCAAGAATTTTACGACAACGTAAAAGTTGAAATCACGCAAAACCTTCGCAGAATGCGCCACCACGCTTGTATCGGCGTAATTTCGGGCAACAACGAAATTGAAGAACAAGCGAGCGTTCCTAACTGGTGGAAAGATCAAGAAAAAGCCGATTATCTACAGCTTTTTGAAAATATTATCCCTGAAATTATGCAAAAAGAATGGCCTGAAGTTTCCTTCGTTCCCTCTTCTCCATCCGCGCGTGGTGGTTTAATTACTCCCACCGACGAAAACATGGGCGACAGCCATTACTGGATGGTATGGCACGGCAATTTGCCGTTCACCGAATACAGAAAGCACTATTTCAGATTTTTGAGTGAATTCGGGTTCCAATCCTTCCCTTCGTACAAGACTATCGAGCAGTTCACTTTGCCCGAAGATCGAAACCCGTTCACGCCCGTGATGGAACTTCACCAAAGAAACGGCTCGGCTAACGGCAAAATCCTTAATTATCTCTCGCAGACATACCTTTACCCAACGAGTATGGAAAAACTAACCTACGCGTCGCAACTTTTACAAGCCGAGGCGATCAAGTACGGCGTTGAGCATTTGCGCAGAAATCGCGGTAGGTGTATGGGCGCGCTTTACTGGCAACTTAACGACTGCTGGCCGGTTGCGAGTTGGTCGAGCATTGTCAGTAACGGCAGATACAAGGCGCTACATTACGAGGCAAGAAGATTTTTCGAGCCCGTACACGTTTCCTGCGCCGAAACGGGCGAATACTCGACGAGATTTGATATCACCGCCGAGCGCTACTACGATTACCAGACCAAAGCGCATATTTTCGTCACCAACGATACTATGAGCGAAGTAGCTGGTATCGTTAAGTGGGAACTTCGCAACAACAAGGGCGAAATCCTCAAAAACGGCGAAACGCCACTTAACGTTAGTGCCCTTTCGTACGCGAGCATACCCGAAATTGACTTTAACAAAACTAATCCTCGCAACAATTATTTGAGTTTTGCGTTCGTGGTGGACGACAAAATGATATCAGCAGGCACGGTGCTTTTCACCAAGCCTAAGCACTTTAACTTCCTTGATCCTAATCTCGAAGTTACGGTAAACGGCGACGAAATCACCGTCACGGCAAGCTCTTTCGCTAAATACGTTTATATCAGTAACGACAACGACGACCTCGTTTTGTCGGATAACTTCTTCGACCTGTGCGCCGGCAAAAAGACGGTTAAAATCATCTCAGGCAAGCCCACTTCTCTCACCGTAAAATCCGTTTACGACATTAGATAACAGCACTAAAAAACCCCCTTCGGTCAAACCAAAGGGGGTTTTGTTTTGCGTAAATTTTTTTAACATGACAACTTTTGGCATCTTTTGTGTGTTATAATAACAAAAAAGGAGGGCGTTATGGTTAAGAGTATCAGCATTTTAATCGAACATAGCACGAATAAGTTGCCTATTAGTTTCGTTAAACAAAAGGTCGCTGTCAATCATTACGGCAAAGTTAGTATAGTTCAAAAGGAATACAACGAAAACGAGAAAACGACTTACGTCACAAATAGCACAAGTGGAGTCGTTAAAAAGAAAGACGCACTCTCGTTTTTAGAGCGAGCGGAAAAGGTTTTGCGAAAAAATATGATTAGCGAAAATACAGTTACTTACAACGATTATAGTTGCACGATAACAATAAAGTATGATAGCGAGACGGTTAAAGGAAAACTGAAAGATATCCCCTATAATATCCCTGACGTTGAAAAAACTTTCTACGAATTAGAGCAATGTTTAGACGCAGACATAGTCTTTTTCTTTGGATAAAATATTAAAACGCACACCTACGTGGGTACGCGTTTTTGTTTTTTACTCTATTACTCAGCCATTACTTCACTCATAAGTTTTACGAATTCGGCAGGGTTTTCAATTTCCATACCTTCGGTTATAAGCGACTGAACGTAGAGAAGTTTTGCGTATTTTTTGAGCGTTTCTTTGTCTTCAGCAAAGAGTTTTACAAGTTTTGCAAAAAGTTTATGATCGGGGTTGAGTTCAAGCACTTTTTCGGCTTTTACAGGGAAAGCGGATGCGGTCTTCATCGCCTTGAACACCTTTTCCATTTCGAGCGAAACTTCGCCGTCAGCAGTAAGGCAAACAGCGTTATTTTTAAGTCTAGTAGAAAGTCTAACTTCCTTTACTTCGCCGTCAAGCGCATCGCGGATAAAGTCGAACATTTCCTTGTTCTCTTCGCTCTTGTTCTTGTTTTCTTCCTTCTCAAGTTCGGTTTCAAGTCCAAGATCCTTTGCGCCTGCCGACTTAAATTCTTTTTCTTCGTAAGTCTGCAAAGTTTTTACAACGAATTCGTCCACGCTATCGGGCATATACAAAATCTCGTAGCCCTTCTCTTTTAGAAGTTCGGTCTGGGGCAAACTGTCAATCTTTTCGATATTGTCACCGCAAGCATAGTAGATATACTTCTGGTCGATTTTCATTCTACTTACGTATTCGTGGAGCGTTACGAGTTTATTCTCGGTGGACGAGTGGAACACGATAAGTTCTTTGAGCTGCTCTTTCTTAACGCCAAAGTTGTTATAAACGCCAAACTTAATAGACAAACCAAGTTCAGCAAAGAATTTGTCGTAGTTTTCGCGATCAGACTCCATAAACTTCTTAAGTTCGCTGATGATTTTCTTTTCAAGCGAAGTTGCAATCGCGCGAAGTTGACGGTCCTGCTGGAGCATTTCACGAGAAATATTAAGCGAAAGATCGCTACTGTCCACTACACCCTTAATAAAGCCAAAGCAGTCGGGCAAAAGGTCTTCGCACTTGTCCATAATAAGCACGCCGTTCGAGTAAAGTTGAAGTCCCTTTTGATAACTCTTTTGGTAGTAATCCATAGGCGCAGATGCAGGGATGAACAAAAGCGCGGTGTAGTTTACGTTACCTTCGATATTAAAGTGGAAAACTTTGCTATGCGCGGTATAATCGTGGAATTTATTGCGATAAAAATCAGCGTACTGTTCGTCCGTTACGTCGCTTTTCTTTTGTTTCCAAACGGGTACACGGCTATTAAGCGTCGTCTTTTCGGTATAAGTTTCGTACTCGTCCTGCTCGCCTTCCTTTTTATCGGGGTTTTCCTTAATGCGCGACTTCGTTACATCCATCACGATAGGATAACGGATATAGTCGGAATACTTTCTCACAAGTCCGCGCAAGAAATATTCTTCCAAAAACTGATCGTAGTCAAAGTCGTCGTCCTTGTCGCGAAGATAAAGCGTAATGGTCGTACCGTTGCCTTCTTTTTCAGCCTGCGTAATGGTGTAACCTTCTGCGCCCGTGCTTTCCCACTTGTTGGCGGTGTCCGCACCATAAGCACGCGAAACGACTTCAATTTTGCTTGCGACCATAAACGCCGAATAAAAACCTACGCCAAATTGTCCGATAAGTTCACTCTTTTCTTCTTGCTTACTCTTAAAAGCAAGCGTTCCCGACTCGGCAATCGTACCAAGATTTTTTTCAAGTTCTTCCGCCGTCATACCGATACCGTTATCGGAAATGGTAAGCGTGCGCTTTTCCTTGTCCGCCTTTATCTCGATTTCAAAGTTTTGGTTTACGTTTGCATCCGTAAGCGAAATAAAATGAAGTTTGTCAATAGCGTCGCTCGCGTTAGATATAAGTTCGCGCAAGAAAATCTCTTTGTTCGTGTAAATAGAATTGATCATAAGGTCAAGTATGCGCTTAGATTCCGTCTTAAACTGTTTCATTGCAATTCTCCATATTTTAGTTAAGCATTAGCACTCACAACTCGTGACTGCTAAATTATTATAACTCAATATTTTACGCTTGTCAACGTTTTTTAAGTGTAAATTTTGTGAAAAAATCCCAACGCTTGAGTGCATCGGGATTTCTTTTTATTCTTTATAATCTATATAATATTGTTTTATCGCATCAAAAGTTTTCTCGCTTATAACGTGTTCCATTTTGCACGCGTCTTCCGTAGCCGTTTTTTCGTCCACCCCTAGCGACATTAACATTTTGCTCAAAAGCGTGTGGCGCTCGTATAACTGCTCGGCTATTTTTTTGCCGTCCGCCGTTAGCGTGATATAGCCGTCTTCATCAACTACGATATACTCGTTCTTTTTCAATATCCCCATTGCGCGACTAACGGAAGGCTTTGAATACCCTAATTGCGCCCCTACGTCTATGGCGCGTACTCGTTCGTTTTTTTGCAATAATACGTGTATTGTTTCCAAATACATTTGTCCAGATTCGTATAACGGCATATATCGCTCCTACTTTCATTTCTTTTCCATAATTATAACATAGAAAACGCCATTTTTCAAGTAATCCATACTTTTTTTTGATATTTTTTGCAAAAAAGCGCACAAAAACAGTTGACACCAAAAATGTTTTTGCGTATAATATAACACGGTTAGCAATGGCTAACTGAATTAAAAAGGAGATCATTATGACTTTAAGACAGGCTCAAGACGGAATTGAATACACTATAAAGGAAATTAACACTTCCGATAACGAGCTTAACTCTTTTCTATTTTCGCTCGGCTGTTATAGTGGTGAACCCATTACCGTTATCCGTCATCTAAAAGGTGGTTGCATTATAGCAATCAAAGATGGTAGATATAATATAGATAACCAACTCGCTGCCGCAATAATCGTGTAATTAAAAAAATATGCGCCTTAATATCAAGGCGATTATTTTTTGCCCCTATGGTTAGCAATGGCTAACCACATTAAAATAGTACACAATTTTTTACATTTTGGAGGTATATAAATATGAGAATTGCCTTAACGGGTAATCCAAATTCAGGCAAAACGACGATGTTCAACGCTTTAACTGGGCAAAACGAAAAAGTAGGTAACTGGGCAGGCGTTACCGTTGACAAAAAAGAACACGCTATAAAAAAAGCGTACGTAGGTAACAACGAAGTAATTGCCGTCGATCTACCGGGCGCATACTCTATGTCTCCGTTTACGAGCGAAGAAAGTATTACGAGTTCATTCGTAAAAGAAGAAAACCCCGAAGTTATTATCAATATCGTAGATGCGGATAATTTAAGCCGTAGTCTTTTCTTCACTACTCAACTTTTAGAGTTAGGTATTCCCGTCGTCGTTGCGCTAAACAAAAGTGACATCGTTGAAAGAAAAGAATCCACTATTGACGCTGACTCTTTATCTAAAAAACTGGGTTGTCCCGTTATAAAAACGGTATCCACTTCTTCAAAAGGATTAAAATTACTCGTTAAAACGGCGCTTTCGAGCGCAAACGGCAAGCAATCTGCCCCCTACGAGCAAGGCGATATCGACCTTACTAGCAAAGATGCAGTAGAAAAAGCCGATCGTGAACGCTTTGCTTTCGTAAACGAAATTGTTAAAAGCGTTGAAAATAGAAAAACTTTAACAAAAGAGCGCAACGCAGGAGATAAAATCGACGCGATATTGACTAATAAGTGGTTAGGAATTCCCATTTTTGCCGTAGTAATGTTTCTCGTATTTTTCATTTCGCAGGCAACTCTCGGCACTTGGATTGCAGACGGCGTTGAAATAGGCGGTACTTTTATTCCTGGTCTTGTTCCTCTTCTTGAATCTTTCCAAAACTGGATTGCAGGACTGCTCGAAAACGCATCTCCACTATTATCCGCTATTCTTGTAGACGGCGTTATCGGTGGCGTTATAGCCGTAGTTGGGTTCCTTCCGCTCGTAATGATACTGTATTTCCTTATTGCACTGCTCGAAGACTGTGGATATATGTCACGCGCAGCCGTTGTACTTGATCCTATTTTCAAAAAGGTAGGACTTTCGGGCAAATCAGTAATTCCTTTCGTTATCACTATCGGTTGCGCCGTACCTGGAATAATGGCAAGCCGTACTATTCG
>JAZOUI010000219.1:0-2286 GCA_045658145.1 Pumilibacteraceae bacterium | reverse complement strand
AGTAAAGAGTCTCCCATAACTGATATTGGTGCGGCTTACGCAGATAGAAACGCTATGAAGAATGCAACTAACTGGCAGGCTGAATTCGCTACGTGGGATAAGAACTTCTGGACGACGGATGCGGACGGACTTCCTATTCCTGTTAGCGTAAAGAACGCTTAATAAAAACATAATTTAATAAGTTTTTTAACCCCTTTCCGTGGTAAAATGTGGAAGGGGTTCTTTTTTTGCTTTTTGCCTTAAAAAAGGTAATTTTTCTATTGACAATAAGCAAAATTTATTGTACACTTATAGTGATATAGTGATATTTTTCGTCCACAAAAACGTGTGGCGTAGAATAAAGATAAATCAGGAGGATTATATGAAGACAAAACAGTTAACTAGACTTTTCGTTCCAGTTATACTGGCTTTTGTGTTGGCTTTTAGTGGATTATTCCTAGTACTAGCCACGAAAGGCATCGCATCGGCATCCGTTAGTGATGCTATTGCGAGTTACCAAAGCGAGTATAAAATAGGTACTGAAATTTCTATCCCCGACGCGTATTTTACTGATGGCGGTAGTCAGGTAAAAGCGACGAAAGTCGTTTATTGCCCGGACGGAACTTCCTATTCGGTAAATAAGTTTACCCCAGCAACAATGGGTGAATACACTGTCGAGTATTTTACTATGACGGATAGTGGTGAGTATCTTTCACAAACAACGCAATTTTACGTGTACAGCGATTTGTGTGAAGCCACAGGAAGAGATAACGTTGTTACTTATGGTGCTCATTCGCTCACGCCTAACACCAACGGTATAATGGTTTCGCTTAATTCTAACGGCGAATTCAAATACAATAACGTTATTGATTTGAACGAACTAGGTGGTGCGTTGCCTTTTATTTCAATGTATATGACACCCGAAACGTTGAAAGAGGCTGATGCTGACGAGTTTACTGTAAAACTTACCGATATTTATGATTCTAGCAACTACGTTAGAATTAAAGTAACTTGTACTCGTGACGCTAGAGCGTACGGCCACAACGTTGCGTATATTCAGGCAGGCGCTGCTTTCCAGCCGACTACGGGTTATGAAAGGGCGTGGAACAAATTACATAAAAACAATATTTATGGTTTTGGTCAAAATTTCTCGTTCTTTGGATGCGATAGCAGCGGTGTTACTACCGAAGAATTCCTTACGGCGAAAAATGCTACTGGACAACTTCAACTTTTCTTAAATCACGAGACGAAACAAGTTTTGACTCAGGGTTCAACCGCGGGAGATAGAGAAATTATTGACCTTGATAATCCTTCGCATTTCTCCGAACTTTGGAACGGTTTTACGACGGGCGAAGTTTTCCTTTCCATTACGGCAAAGGGACTTAAAAAATCCCACATCAATTTTGTAATTACGGATATAGCGGGAACGGATATTTCGGCATCTAGACTTGTTGATGACAAAGCGCCTTTTGTTGACGTTGATACGCTTGATTACGATGGCGAAAATCTTCCTCGCGCAGTAGTAGGACAGCCCTATCCTGTGTTTAGTTCTAAAGCAATCGATCCTTATTCGGGCGAACTTAAAACGAGAGTAAAAGTTTATCAGAACTATGGTTCACCTGCACAAAGTATGGTAAGCGTTATTGATGGTAAATTTACTCCCAACGCGCCTGGCAACTATTACGTTGTGTATAGCGCAGTTGACTATTCTGGCAACGTAGGCGAAACGGTACACGTTGTTGGATGCGATAAGACGGGTAAAGAAATTTACGTTAACGTAGGCACGGAAGATAGAGTAGTTGCATCAAACGTAGGCGAAGTTATCACTCTTCCTGCCGTAACTACGTCGGGTGGTAGCGGTAATATAACCGTTGTACCTAACGTTAAAGATGCTAGCGGAAAAGATGTAGAGATCACGAAAAATACTTTCCAACCCCTTTCGGCAGGTAATTACACGGTCGAATTCGTTGCAACCGACTTTGCATCTACAAAGAAGTCTTATTCTTACGAACTTGTAGTAAGTCTTTCTAATAAGCCCGTATTTGAAAGGGGAGTAGAGTTTGTAAAATACTTTATTGCTGGTACTGAATATGAACTTCCCGAACTTAAAGCATACGATTTTTCTAACGGCAAAGCAGAGACGGCTGTTTCTATAAAAGTAACTGATGATGACGGAGAAAGAACTCTTGGAGCGGATCGCAAGGTTACGTTTAACGTTGAAGAATTGGGAGCAATGAAAGACGTTTGCGTTAAGTACGTTACGTCCAATAGCAATGGCTTAACCGAGAAAGAATATACCATAAAAGT
>JAZOUI010000218.1:0-1967 GCA_045658145.1 Pumilibacteraceae bacterium | reverse complement strand
CACTTTTGGATAAAAGGCTCGATACCATATTTCTCGATATCTTGCTTTCCGTCCATGCCAAGAACTTTTTCTACTTCAAGTTCAACGGGAAGTCCGTGAGTATCCCAGCCTGCTTTTCTAGTAGCGTGATAGCCCTTCATCGTCTTAAAGCGAGGAATAATATCTTTCATTACACGCGTAAGGATGTGTCCGATATGCGGTTTACCATTAGCGGTAGGAGGACCGTCGTAAAACGAAAATTCCTCTCCATCCTTGGTCTTTTCAAGCGTTTTGTTGAAAACGTCGTGCTCTTTCCAAAATTCAAGTACTTCGTTTTCTCTGCTCACGAAATTCATATCGGGGTTGATTTTTTTATACATTGAAGTAACTCCTTCGTAAAAGTTTAAGGTTTTCCCTAATTTATGATTATGAGAGAAGAACAAACACGTTCTTCTCTCAAAGTCAGCAAAATTACTGTGCATCCTCCGTCGATTTACCCGACCGGACCGTTCTCCCGGCAGTTAACTCCTCCAAAGCTACCTTGTGGCACACGATATGGTCCGCTTAGTGCTGCTGTGTTCCCACCCTGACACGGTTCACGGTATATCATTGCACAAGACCTTGGTATCAACGCCACTTACACGGTAACTGCATCCCATCGGATAGACCTAATGAGGCATTCAGCCCTTCTGTAGCGGATTGAAGGTTCAGGGCACCGCTAGCTCCCCACCTAGCACAGTGATATTATTATATAATATAATTTAAATTATGGCAAGCAGTTTTAAGTGCTTTTTCCTTTTTTGCGCATAAAAAAACCGCCCAAATAACTGGACGGTTTTTAATTTTATCTGTTTTTTCGCCTTATTTCGTTCTCGTAAGCACGATTTCGTTAGTAGCAAATCCCATTTTAGGGCAAGCCTCGTACTCAATATCTTCAACGCCCGATTCAACGTTAGCGTTGCCCACGCCTGCGCCCGTAGTAAAGAAAGTGCTAAGTGCAAATTCCGTCGTAGGCACTTCGAGAGTTACGGACTGACCGTTTTTAACCCTTGCAATTTCTTGATTGTTAATGCACACAGCAATATTTACCGCGCACCCCACGAAAGTCTTTTTACGATTGATAACCAATTTTCTCGTCTTAGGTACTTGCACTTGTTCAACTACTTCAGTAGCGTTTTCTTCCGTCTCTTCAGTCGTTTGTTCTTCGTTAGTTACTTGCTCTTCGCTAGCCGTTTCTTGACCTTCAACCGCTACTATTTCGGGTTGATTTTCAGTAGCATTTTCTACCAAACCACTATGTACGTCCCCTTCCGTTACTGCAAAAGCGATGATGTTTCCGTTCTGGTCGTACACGGGGCGCGACGCTTCGGGAACGGCTTGCGATGCCTTTAATTCTTCAAAGTACGCTTTACCACTCTTAACAGCCATAGCGAGTTCAACGATAATCAAAACTCTTATAACAAGGTCGATAGTCATTGCAAATTGTCCTGCCGCTAAAAGGCTAATTAAATCATAAGTAAACCCTACTGAATCCACACAGAAAAGCACAAATCCCGCTACCATCCAGCCGTAACGCTTTTTGCTAAAAAGCCAGCAAAGGAAATAGGGCACAACGCTAATTAAACCTACGATCGTGGTAACAATAGGATAGATAACTTCTCCAGTTTCAAGGTAAAGATAATATCCCGTCACTCCTAAACTTTGCGTAAAATACGCCGAGAAAATAAAGTACGTTTCAGAAAACAAAATCGTGACTAAGTTTACTACGCTAATAATAGCGATAAGCAACAAACTTATGCGCGCGCTATTGTACGTAGCCCCGTTTTTTGAAATAATTCTCGTTTCGTTCATTTTCGTAAATCTCCTTATCTTTTATTTTTATTCAAGTTCAACTTGTGGAATAACAATTTGTTGCTCCCCGTAGGTAAACTCCATAACATTGTGGAGCGTACCCGTTTTCGAAGTGCGGAAAGTCTCGATATAAACAA
>JAZOUI010000217.1:0-2774 GCA_045658145.1 Pumilibacteraceae bacterium | reverse complement strand
GGTGTTGAAGAAAAATGTAAAATCATAGGTGGAGACCTCAATACGGGTGGCGTAAAAGTTGATTGTGTAATTGCAAACATTACTGCAGACGACCTTATTAGACTTTGCGAAACGATAGAATCTGTGCTTAAAAGTGGCGGTAGTGCCGTAATTAGCGGAATTATAAACGCTAGAGCGGACGAAGTTGAAAAGGTTTATAGTAAGAAATTCGATATTATCGAGAAAAATAAAAAGGGCGAGTGGCAAGCAATGCTACTTAGAAAAAAGGTTTAATTTATGCGCAAACTGTTTTTTGACAAAATAAATGAAGATAGCGTAGTTATTACGGGCGACGAGCATAAGCATATCGCTTATTCTTTGCGTATGCGTAAGGGCGACAGTTTGGTTATTTGTTGCGGTGGCGTGGATTACACGGGTAAAATCAGCGAGATTACGAAGGATAAAACGATTGTTGAAATCGTAGGAAAAGAGAAATCGTCCGCCGAGCCTGACAGTAAAATTACGCTGTTTTTCGGCGCTATGAAAGGGGATAAAAACGATTACGTCGTGCAAAAATGCGTTGAACTTGGTGTTGTGAAATTTGTTCCTTTTACGTCCGATTACTGCGCTGTAAAAGCGGAAAGTATCAAGTGCGAGCGCCTTAATCGCATATCACTTGAGGCATCAAAGCAAAGTGGTAGGGGATTTGTACCTACTGTCGAAGATGTAATTAAATTTAATGATTTGTTAGATTTGTTAGGCGAATACGACCTTGTAATCTTCCCGTATGAAAACGAAGAAGATTGCGATATTCGTGAATTCGTGGCAAATAAACAGCACGAACGCGTTGCCGTGATCGTAGGTAGCGAAGGCGGTTTTTCTAATCGTGAGGCGGATGAATTAAGGCGAATTGCAGGCGGCAGCGTAACGCTTGGTAGTCGCATACTTCGCGCTGATACGGCGTCCGTTGCGGTGGTTTCCGCGCTTATGTACGAGTGGGGCGAGTGGAGAAGAAAAGGATGAAAGTAGTAGTTTTTTCGCTCGGCTGTAAAGTAAATCAATACGAAGGTCAGTCCATCATAAAGGAACTTTGCGCCCGTGGAGTAGACGCTACGGACGAACTCGTGTGGGCGGATTATTTCGTTATAAACACCTGTTCCGTTACGGCTGAAGCGGATAAAAAATCGCGCCAAGCGGTTGCAAGAGTGTTAAAACTTAACCCGAATGCTAAAGTAATCATTTGCGGTTGCAGTAGTCAAAATAGTGCCGAGCAATACAAAAACAAGCCAAATATCGTGCAAATTGCGGGAATTAGTGGCAAAATGAAGTTAGTTGATAGTATTATGTCTGACATAGTACAGGGGGTTACGGTGACCGAACCGCCCCTTGTGTACGAAGATGACTTCCACCCCGAACTTACTCGCACCCGTGGCTTTATAAAAGTGCAAGACGGATGCAATAATTTTTGTTCGTACTGTATAATTCCCTACCTTCGCGGAAGAAGTCGTTCGCGTGCGCTAGACGCAATCGTTAGCGAGGCGAGAGAGATGGCTACGCAAACGAAAGAAATAGTTATAACGGGCATCAATGTGTCAGCGTACGGCAAGGATATTTCGCTTACCTTGCTCGACCTTGTAAAAGCGTTAAAGGATATTCCCGTTAGAAAACGCTTTGGCTCGCTTGAGTGTAATGTGATTGATCGCGAACTTTTGCTTGCGATGAAAGAGAGCGGATTTTGCGACTCGTTCCACCTTTCGATGCAGAGCGGTAGCGACGCGGTTTTAAAAAAAATGAACCGTCATTATACTTCGGCTGAATTTATTGAAAAGTGCGATTTGATTAGATCCGTTTTCCCCGATGCAGGCATCACGACGGACGTAATCGTAGGCTTTCCCGAAGAGAGTGACGAAGATTTTGAAAACACGGTAGAAACTTGTCGCCGTTGCTCTTTCTTCGTTATGCATGTATTCCCTTACAGTATAAGAAAGGGAACGAGAGCGGAGAAGATGAAACAGGTAGACAAACGCATTGCCCTTACTCGCGCGGCAAAACTTCGCGAAGTTGCTAGTGAACTTAAGCGAGAGTTTTTACTTTCACAAAGCGGAAAAGAAGTGGATGTATTTATTGAAGAAATGGAAGGCGAGTACGGAGTAGGTCATACTTCTAACTTTATCAAAGTATATACGACTTGTGCTCCGGGAGAATTTGTAAAACAAAAAATAACCGTACCTTTTAAGGACGGAGTTAAAGGAGAAAATATATAATGGATTGTGTATTTTGTAAAATTATCGCGGGCGAAATTCCTTCACCCAGACTGTACGAAGACGAAAAAATGATAGTAATTCGCGACATTGACCCGTGCGCAAAACTTCACTTCTTGTGTATTCCAAAACTTCATTTTCCCTATCTTCCCACGCAGGACGAGCAAAAAATCGAATATGTAACGCATTGTTTGACGACTATTCCCAGGATTGCTACTGAACTTGGACTGGGCAACGGATACCGCCTTATAATTAACCAAGGTAGTGACGCAGGTCAAAGCGTAGCGCATCTTCATATCCATATTCTCGGTGGACAAGAACTGCCTTGGCCCAAGTTTTAAGAATAAAGCGTAAAAAAGTTGCGAAATAGCGTAAAAACAGTTGACAAATACGCCTGACTTTACTATAATAATATGGCTTAAAAGAGTTCGGTTTGAACAAAGGTGGTGTAAACATGTCCGTAATCAGAGTTGGCGAAAACGAGTCCCTTGACAGCGCACTTAAGCGTTTTAAGAGAAAGTGTCAAAAAGACAA
>JAZOUI010000216.1:0-1887 GCA_045658145.1 Pumilibacteraceae bacterium | reverse complement strand
ATGTTTGCAGAGTTTGAAAAGATTTCGCACAGTATGGCTGCAAAAGGTATGCCCCTTACACCCAAGTCACTTTCGGATAAGTACTACAAACTTAACAAGAAGTATTACGGTAGCGCAGTAACGCACGACAACCTTATCCGTTATGAGTGGGCAAGAATTCCGCATTTCTATACGGCGTTCTACGTTTACAAATACGCAACGGGTATTACTTCTGCAGTAAATATCGCGTCTGATATTCTTAGAGAAGGCGCACCTGCAGTAGAGAGATACAAAAAGTTCCTTCAAAGCGGTGGTAGCAATTCTCCTTATGAACTTTTGAAGATCGCTAACGTTGACCTTATGACCAAAGCGCCTTTTGAGAAAGCAATGGGCGAATTCAAAGAAACTCTTGAAGAACTTAAAAAGGAATTCTGATTTCCTTTTTTGAAGGAGGACGCTTGAAAAAAGCAGTTAAAAAAATTATCGTTTTGTTTTTGCTTGTGCTGACTTGCTTTACTTTTTGCGCTTGTGGTGCAACGGTAGAGTGCTATTATATGTCGGACAGTTTGGGCGATAGATACACCTATTACGTTAGACTTGACCAGTCGCTTGTTAACGAACTAGAAAACAACGCAACTATTCGCGTTGGATCGCAAAAATGGACGCTTTCCGAGTGGTTTTCAGTTTTTTGCGAAATTGCAGGGGTAAGATATTACGGTCAAGAAACGGAGAGAAACGAGCAAATTTACATTATCGTAAAAGAAGTGTACGGTGATGAAAGCGAAGATGACGAAAGCGAAGAAGAACTTGAATATACTATGGAGTGGGGCTTTTTCCAAAACAAGTATATTTGTAAGCAAGACAATCCCTTTAACGGTATGCTTAACGAGTATCAAAATCCGCAAATAGGCTCGGTGTTTGACGTAATTCGTAACGGCGCTAGTGGAAAGATTAATGGAAAAGACGTAAGTTTACCTTCGTTTAGCGGTGCTTTTCCTGCAACAGCGGGCAAAAATTTGAGCGATATTGAACTAAATTTTTGTTGGGTAAGCAACCGTATCAATCCTATCAATGGCAAAATTATCGAGCCCGAAAGTTATTTGGATTCTAGATACGTGATGTGGCAAGGTAAATTTGACAACGAAAATAGAACGATTGAATATTATTACTACGTTCCTAATCCGCTTGGATGGTACGTTGTAATCGGATGTTTGGGAATTTTGGCGGTAGTTATCGTTTTGATTGTAACGAAAAACAGTAAAAAACAACCCAAGATGCAAAGTGCAACGCAGGGCAGACAAAGATACGTCGCAGGAACGAGAATAATTTATATTCGTCCTGAAGACGTTGAGCAGTTCAAAAAGCGTCAAAACCCCGATATTTACGGAAACGAAAGCGTAAGCGAATTTAATCCGTATGAACGACCTGAAACTGAACAAGAAAAAGCAAGAAGAGAGTTAGAAGATATTTTTGACGGAAAGTCGGACGACGAAGATTGATTTTCCGTTTGTGAGAGGAAGAATTTTATGACTAACGAATATATTCGTAACGTAGCGATTATTGCGCACGTTGACCACGGTAAAACAACCTTAGTAGATGCATTGCTTAAACAAGGCGGTGCGTTTAGATCTAATCAGGTCGTTGCCGAAAGAGTTATGGACAGCAACGATATTGAGCGTGAACGTGGAATTACGATACTAGCAAAAAATACTTCGGTAAAGTATGGCAATTACAAAATAAACATTGTTGATACCCCTGGTCACGCTGACTTCGGTGGGGAAGTAGAACGAATTCTTAAAATGGTAAACGGCGTAGTATTGCTCGTAGATGCATACGAAGGTACTATGCCCCAAACGCGTTTTGTTCTTCAGCACGCTTTGGCGCTTGGACACCCCGTTATCGTAGTTG
>JAZOUI010000215.1:0-2037 GCA_045658145.1 Pumilibacteraceae bacterium | reverse complement strand
ACGCAATGTCACCACTCGTTACCGTGTCAACCTTCAAATTATCAAAAAGCAATCGAAGTCCGATATTCTTTCTTTCATTGATTTTCTTCAAACCAAATTGAACGATAAGACGGTTTTCATTTACAAGCGGAACAAGGTCTGCGATAGTCGCTACACAAGCAAGATCGATATATTCAAGCATAGTTTGTCTATCGCTAATTGCCTCGACAAGTTTTAATGCGACACCTGCGCCACAAAGCATTTTATCGGGATAATTACAGTCATCCTGTTTAGGATTAACTACAATACACTCGGGAATTTCGCTAGAAATTTCATGATGGTCGGTTACAATAATATCTACGCCTAAATCAAGTACAAATTTTACTTCATTTACACCCGAAATACCGCAATCGCAAGTCAAAATGAGATCAGGCATTTCGTTTTCGATAATTCTGCCTAACGAATCCACGTTAAGTCCATATCCTTCGCCTATACGGTTAGGAATATGTACTAATACGTCTAGTCCACGCATAGATAAATACAACGACAAAATTGCCGACGCGCAAACACCGTCAGCATCATAGTCGCCGTAAACTACAACCTTTTCATGATTTTCAATAGCAAGATTAATTCTTTCAACAGCCTCACTCATCCCTTTCATAAGGAACGGATCATAAAACATTTCCGCCTTTGGATGTAAAAAACTGTCGATAGTTTGTTCATCACAAAAACCACGAGAAAACATCAACTCAACAAAACGCTTGTCAAGTCGTAATTTTTTTGCGATTTCTTCGATTTTAGCGAAGTTAACCGAATATTCATTTTTAGGTAGAATTTTTACGTTCACGTTTAACTCCGTTACTGGCAAAGCCATTTTTTTGTTACAGTACTCAAATGAGTATAAATCCATCACAAGCGAAAACATTTTTTGATATTGTGATAGACTTAAATAAAAATAAGCCTTCGTGTGAAGGCTTATTTTTCACTTTTTATTTTGCGCTATCTTTTGCGCCTTTTGCCTTCGGCGTTTTAATTTTTCCAGGGAAAGCCTTCATTAGCATTGCCCAAAGCGTGGGTGCAATGAATACCGAAGAATACGTACCTGCTAAAAGACCGAAGATAATCGGAAGTGCAAATACTCTGATATCAGCAACACCGATAATTGCTACCATTCCGATAGTAATAAGCGTTGTAAGCGTTGTATTGATAGAACGCCAAATAGTATCTTGAACAGACTTATTAGCGATATATGCAGGCTTAATAAGTTTTCCGTTCATACGCTTACCAGAATACAACTTAAGGTTTTCACGTACACGGTCAAAGATAATAATCGTGTTGTTGATAGAATAACCAAGAATTGTAATAACTGCAGCAATGAAGGTTGCATTGATTTCAATACGGAAGATAAGCATAGCGCACAACATAATAAGAAGGTCGTGTGCAAGTGCCAAAACTGCCGAAATACCACTCAAAATTTCGAAACGAATAATGATGTAAACAAGCATACAAAGAAGTGCAATCGAAACTGCAAGCAACGTGCTCTTCAAAATTTCGCCCGAAACGGTCGAACTGGTTTGTCCACCATCAACTACCATACCACCATAGTTATCAGTAATGGTCATAAGCGAAACAAGGTTTGCAACTTGATCATTGCTCATAGCCGAAGAAAGCGTAACGGTAATTGCAGTCTTTTCAGCATTGGTCGTAGCAGAAACTACGTCATAGCCTTCGTCAATAAGTTTGTTGCGAAGTTCTACGTTATAGTCACCAGCAAGGATAATGTTTTTGTAAGTTGCGGTAAAGGAAGTATTTCCAGCCGTAACGTCAACTTCAGGCTTGAAGAAGAATACGGATTCAGCAAGAGCATCTTGAAGTTTATCATTAACTTCTTCCATATATTCGTCCGAACCTACTGCCTTATACTTAAGCAAAAGACCAGCAGTATCAGCCTCACCTTGACGCTGAACGGAAGAAATCTTAATTCCGTAAAGCTTACCTTCGTCATCCTTAAGGTTTTCAGCTATTCCTACGGTAAGATTCTTATATTCATTGTAAGTA
>JAZOUI010000214.1:0-3105 GCA_045658145.1 Pumilibacteraceae bacterium | reverse complement strand
CACCCGAAAGGGTGTTTTTTTCGTGGATGAGAGGGGGGCGAGAAGAGCCTCCGCTAGCCGAGCAATCGAAGATTGCGAACGCCACGAAGTATCGTCCACCAAATGACCATCAACAGATGGTTTTTTTACACAATAGAGGCACTTACCAAAGGGTAGGTGCTTTTTTCTTAAAGTTGGTGGTCGGTTGCCTCCATCTGACGAGGGAGGTGGCACGCGTAGCGTGACGGAGGGAGAGATAGTCTGTTTTTTGAAAATTTATACTTGACTTTACAGTGGTGGCGTGGTACAATTAAAAAAACGAATTTTTGAATAGGAAAATGATATGGAATTTTTTGAAATTACTAAAGAAGACGAAAAACTTATTGAATTGGCACTTGAAACGCTGAAAAAGAATTTTGATGACGGGGTTTATAATCACACGGTTGGTTGCTCGCTCAAATGCGGTAACGGAAAAATTTATAGCGGAGTTAATTGCGACGGGATACACGGCTCGTGCGCGGAATACGTTACGATAGGTACGGCTATTTCGGCAGGCGAGCGTGATTTTGACACGATTGTAGCCGTACACGAATATGCACATAATAAAGTTCTTGCGCCCTGTGGCAACTGTCGTCAAATGATGGTGGAGTATTGTCCTGAAATTAAAGTTATACTTAACGACGATAATGGAAAACTTATCAAAGTGCGAGCATACGAACTTTTGCCCTTTTCATATAAACCTATAATCGTATAAACACACGTAATTTAGCATAAAAAGTCAAGAAAACGGGCGGAAATTTTGGTATAATACAATCACACGGAGGGACGAAATGGATTGGAAAAGTGCAATAGATCGTGCGATTGATTATATCGAAGAACATATTACCGAGCGCATTGATTATGAAGAAGTGGCAAAGTGCGCGTACTCGTCAAGTTTTCATTTTCAACGTGTTTTTGGTATAACTTGTGGCTGTACTTTGGGCGAATATATCCGTAGGCGTAAACTTTCGCTTGCTGGGAGCGATTTGTTAGCAGGGAATATGAAAGTAATTGACGTTGCATACAAATATGGCTATGAAACGCCCGAAAGTTTTTCTCGTGCATTTATGCGTTTTCATGGAATTTTGCCGTCGCAAGTGAAAAAAGTCAGTTCCCTAAAATCTTTTTCTCGTCTTACCGTGAAATTTGATTTAGTGGGAGGTAGTACTATGAATTATCGCATTGAAAATCGCCCCGAAATAACGTTAACGGGCTATAAAAAACGTTTTACAGGCGCACCGAGTGGCGAAGAAAGGGCAAAGCAAGAAGAACAGTTCTTTTGCTGTACCCGTGCTAAACAATGGCTTTTGCGCGGAATGGCTTGTGGCGAAAGTGCCGAAATTGATTATTGTGTGGTTGATAACGTTGGCGACGACGGATACGATTTTTATATAGCGTCACACCTTAGTGAGTGGGGACGTGAAGTTATGTACGACCATTCGGTTACAGGCGTTGACTTTATGGAAGATATGGAGTTTGAAGATATAGTAATTCCAGCGTGCACTTATTTGGTGTTTGAAACGGATAAAATGAAAAAACCGATTAGCGCGTACGTTGATATTCGCAAAAAAATCGTACAAGAGTGGTTGCCGTCGGTGGGGTACGTTTTTGATGAAACGCCTTTGCCCGATAGCGTGGGGACGCGTTACGTTTTTGACGAAGGGCCTGAACTCGTTGTTTTGCATTGGGCGAGAAAGCCTAATTCGCAGGATAGGTACGTTGAAATTTGCTTGCCGATAACGGAAGTATAATATATAAGGAATAATAATGGAAGAAGTTATCAAGCATTACGACAAGTTAATAGAGGAAAATAATGATCCTGTTTTTGATCCACCTGCCTTAAAAGAATATATGGATGGTTGGGATGGAAAGAGTTTTATTGACGAAATGAAACTTGACAAGTCTAAGTCGGTTTTGGAGATAGGTTGCGGAACGGGTAGACTTGCTATGCGTGTTTGCCCGTTAGTTGGCTCGTTTACAGGTATTGATATTTCTCCCAAAACGGTTGAGCGCGCAAAACATAATTTGCAGTTGTTTTGCCCAACAATCATTTTAGGCGATTTTTTGCAATATGATTTTGAAAACACGTATGACGTGGTATACAGTTCACTTACGTTTATGCATATTAAAGATAAATTAGGTGCGATCAAGAAGGCTTATTCTATTATAAAGGAAGGCGGAATTTTTGCTTTAAGCATTGATTTAAGTGATAAAACAGTACTTGATTATGGTTCGCGAAAAGTTGTGCTTTATCCTAATAATTATAACGAAATATACAAAAATTTGATTGACTGCGGTTTTGTTGTTGTAAACGAGTGGAAAACACAGCGTGCAGGGGTATTTATTGTGCGAAAAACTAAATAAAGGTTACCGTATGTTTTGATTTTAAAAAATGCTAAAAAATTTCTAAAAATATTTGTCGAAAATGCTTGACAATAAAATTCTAATGTGATATTATATGTAGGCTGTCTCGCGAGGGACAGGGAACATTGACAACAGAATAGAAAAAGTGTAACAAAAAAAGCGAATTTGAACACAAAGTCAATTTACGAACAAATTAGTCAGAAATGAAGTACTAAGTTAGGATTAAATTGAGTTTAGTAGTATATTAGCTAAGCCGAAAGGCTTAGGGATATAACCATAAACTTGAGAGTTTGATTCTGGCTCAGGACGAACGCTGGCGGCGTGCTTAACACATGCAAGTCGAACGAACGTAGCAATACGTTAGTGGCGGACGGGTGAGTAACGCGTGAGCAATCTGCCTCTGTCAGGGGGATAACATTTAGAAATAGATGCTAATACCGCATAAGACCACGCTTTGGCATCAAAGAGTGGTAAAAGATTTTATCGGACAGAGATGAGCTCGCGTCCCATTAGCTAGTTGGTGAGGTAACGGCCCACCAAGGCGACGATGGGTAGCCGACCTGAGAGGGTGATCGGCCACACTGGAACTGAGAAACGGTCCAGACTCCTACGGGAGGCAGCAGTGGGGAATATTGGGCAATGGGCGAAAGCCTGACCCAGCGACGCCGCGTGAGGGAAGAAGATCTTCGGATTGTAAACCTTAGTCAACAGGGAAGAAGAAAG
>JAZOUI010000213.1:0-6115 GCA_045658145.1 Pumilibacteraceae bacterium | reverse complement strand
GAGAATGATATGGCTAAACAACCCATTATAGCAGCGCAACTTTACACTTTGCGTGATTACGTAAAAACCGAAGAAGAGTTTTTCAAAACGCTAGAAAAAGTTAAAGAAATCGGTTATGATTGTGTTCAAATTTCCGCAGTTGGCCCGTATAGAGCAGATGCGCTTAAGGACAAGCTCGACGCGCTTGGTATGAGCGTTTGCGTGACACACGATCCACTTGATAAAATCATTGAGCGTACGGACGAAATTATTGCGCATCACAAACTACTTGGTATTAAGTACGCAGGGCTTGGCTACTACGTGTTCAATAATATGGAAGATTGCAAGTCGTTCGTGGAAAAAATTGTGCCTGTAGCAAAGAAATTCCGCGATAATGGCATCAAATTTGTTTACCATAATCACGCGCACGAGTTCGTAAAATTTGACAACGGCGTGCGTCCTATGGATTACATTTTGGAAAACACGTCGCCCGACGAAGTGGGAATTTTGGCGGATATGTTCTGGCTACAAAGCGCAGGCGTAAGTCCCACGAAATTTATTGCTGATAACGCTGAAAGACTTAACGTAGTGCACTTTAAGGATATGAAATATACGCTTGAGCGCACGCAAAATATGGCTGCGATATTCGACGGCAATATGGATTATGATAGCATTTACGACGCGTGCTTAAAAGCAGGCGTTGAGTATATCGCGGTAGAGCAAGATATGTGCTATGACCGTTGCCCCTTTGACGAACTTAAACTCAGCCGTGAGAACATCAAAAAGAGATTAGGAGTGTAATATGGAAATTAGACTTTGTGCTTTTGCTGACGAGGCAAGCAAAGATTTTAGAGAACAATTAGACGTACTTAATGAAGAAAATATTCCGTATATTGAATTGCGCGGACTTGACGGCATTAACGTGTCTGATTTAACGGAAGAACAGGCGAGAGAATACAAGAAAATTCTTGACGAAAAAGGAATTGAAGTTTGGTCTATCGGCTCGCCTCTTGGTAAAATCAACCTTGATGGCGACCACAACGCGCATTTTGAAAAGGCGCGCCACACTTGCCGCTTGGCTAGGATTTTCGGTACGACGAGAATAAGAATGTTCTCGTACTACAACGTAGATTACGACAAGGACGAGCAAACCGTGTTTGACAATCTCAAAAAAATGGTGGAAATTGCTCGCGAAGAAGGAGTAGTTCTTTATCACGAAAACGAGAAAGGTATTTACGGTGACCTTGCCGAGCGCGTGGTGAAACTTCTTGATAGCGTTGACGGACTTGAGTGTATATTTGACCCAGCAAACTACGTTCAATGCGGTCAAAATATTGCTGATGCGCTTGACCTTTTGGCTAAGAAAACGGGCTATTTCCACATAAAAGACGCGCTTGTTAGTGGAGAAGTTGTACCGTCAGGCAAAGGCGACGGTAACATTGATTTACTCGTAAAGAGCATTGATAAAAACACTACTCTTACGCTTGAGCCACACCTTGCCGTGTTTGAAGGTTATTCGCATATTGACCATACGGAACTTAAAAACAAATACGTGTTTAAAACGGCACGAGATGCTTTTGCGACGGCAGTAAGTTCGCTTAAAGAAATTCTTAAAAACAACGGATACGTGGAGGAAAATAAAGTATGGAAAAAGTAAAATTTGGTATTATCGGTTTAGGTAATCAAGGTAGTTATTATTCTAAAAGTTTGTTTAACGCGGGCGCGATAGAAAACGGCGTTTTGACGGCTGTTGCAGATATCAATCCCGACAAAATTAAGGCTATAAAAGAGGCTGTTCCGGGCGATTATGCTTGCTACAATTCGGGTGATGAACTTATTGACAATGCTGACGTTGACGCTATTATCGTAGCCGTACCGCACTATTTCCATCCCCCTCTTGCTATTCGCGCGCTTAAAAAAGGCATTAATGTTATTTGCGAAAAACCTGCAGGTGTTTATACCAAGCAGGTAAAGGAAATGAACGCGGTTGCAGAGCAGTCGGGCAAACTTTTTACAATGATGTATAATCAGCGTACCAACCCTGCTTATATCAAAATGCACGATATGATTGAATCGGGCGAAATTGGTGATATTCGTAGAGTAAACTGGATTATTACCAACTGGTTTAGAACGCAGTTCTATTATGATTCTGGCTCGTGGAGAGCAACGTGGAAGGGCGAAGGCGGTGGCGTACTTCTCAATCAATGTCCTCACCAACTTGACCTTCTTCAATGGGTATGTGGAATGTTGCCCAGCAAAGTACGCGCTTTCTGTCACTTCGGAAAGTGGCATAATATCGAAACGGAAGATGACGTTACTGCTTATTTGGAATTCCCCAACGGTGCTACGGGCGCGTTTATCACCACGACGGCTGATGCGCCTGGCTCGAACAGATTCGAAGTAACGGGCTCGAAAGCGACGCTTATTTGCGAAGGAAACAAACTTATTGTAAAACGCCTTGACGCTGATTTGCAGGAAACTATTAAGACGAGCACTTCGGGTTTTGCTATGCCTAAGGTTACGGAAGAAGAGATTGTTTTCGAAGGAATTGGACCTCAGCACTCTGGCATCATCAACAACTTTGCTAATGCGATTTTGGGAATTGAGCCCCTTTACGTTGACGGCAGAGAAGGTCTTAACTGCGTACAGCTTATGGACTCGATGCTCCTTTCGGCTTGGGAAGAAAAGCCCGTTGCTATCCCCGTGGATGACGACTACTATTACGAACAACTTCAAAAGCGTATTGCAACTTCAGTGGACAAAGAAACGGAAGAAGTGGTAATCGACTCTTCTAATTCGTTCAAAGGAGTGTAATATGAACGGTTTTTATGATGAAAAACTGTTTTTGCAGGGCGAGAGCGCGCAAAGAATTTATAACGAAATAAAGGATTTACCTGTCGTTGACTACCATTGTCACCTTGACCAAACCAAGATTAAGTCGGATGCTACCTTTGCCGATATAGGCGAAATGTGGCTTGCTGGAGACCATTACAAGTGGCGTGCTATGCGTATTTGTGGAGTGGATGAAAAGTACATCACGGGCGACGCTACGTTTAAGGAAAAATTCTTTAAGTACGCTGAAATTATGCCCCGTCTTGCCGGTAATGCGCTTTATTACTGGACGCATCTTGAACTTAAACAAATTTTCGGTATTGATTTGCCCCTTAACGCTGATACGGCTAGTGAGATTTACGAGCGCGCAAATGAGAAAATCAAGAATATTTCCGTACGCTCACTCTTAAAACTTTACGGCGTAAAATATATCGCAACGACTGACGATCCCGTTGATGCACTTGATAGTCACGGTGTTTACGATGGAATTGAAGTCCGTCCTACGTTTAGACCGGACAAGGCGCTTTCTCTCGACGAAGATTACTTAAATAAGTTGGGTGAAAAGTGTGGTAAAAAAATCGAAACGACGGGGGACGTTATTGCTTGTTTGGAAGAAAGATTGCAATTTTTCGTGCAAAACGGTTGCAAAATTTCCGACCACGGGTTTAAGGATTTCCCCGACGTAATTATTGATAAAGCAACTGCAGAAGAGTATTTTGCGCGTCGCGAAAGTTTGGACGAAGCAGAAAAAACTCGCCTTTTGGGATATTTTCTAATTGAACTTGCAAAGATTTATCGCAAAAACGGTATCGTAATGCAATTGCATTTTTCCGTAACTCGTAACGTAAACCCTGCTATGAAAGTACGTTGTGGCGTTGATTCGGGCTTTGACGTTATTGCATCCGCGCAAAAGATAGAAAACGTTATTGCGTTCTTCTCGGCTATTAGCGACGAACAGCGTCCTGAAACAATCCTTTATACGCTTAACGATAGCGACCTTCCTGCGCTTTGCTGTATTACGGGCGCGTTTGCACACGTAAAATCGGGCGCAGCGTGGTGGTTTAACGATACGGTGGAAGGAATTAGAAAGAACTTAAAAACGGTTGCGGAATACTCCGTTTTGGGCGTAAATTACGGTATGCTTACTGACAGTCGTAGTTTTGCGTCTTACGCGCGTTTTGACTTCTTCCGTCGCCTTCTTGCAGGCTACTTGGGCGGACTTGTTGACAAGGGCGAATACGACGAGAGCGCCGCTATCGAGACGGCAAAGAACGTAAGTTATTACAATATTAAAGACACGCTCAATATTTAAGGAGAGAATAATGGCTATACCCGAAATTTTAACGTCCGTTTGTGGACAAAAAATTGATAGCGTAGAGAAGTGGGAAAAATATCGTCGTCCCGAAATTATGACGCTTTTTTCCAACTTCGTTTACGGCGTTCGTCCTGTAGAAAAGCCTGATGATTTGAAGTTCGAAGTGATTTGCGAAAAAGACAACTTTGACGGCGACGAAAGCATTAAGCAAAAGCACGTAAAAGTCAGTTTTGCAGGAATGGATATTTTCTTCTACGCGTACTATCCTAAAAAGGAAGAAAAAGTGCCTGCCGTAGTTTACGTTATGCACGAGCATCAATTCGTTAAAACGGATTTTGACAGCGACCAAATTTTTGGACCGAATATCAAGTATATCACGTCGCGTGGTTACGCTTTGTTTGTTATGCCTACGCATTACGTAGCAGAGGACTATGACCATAACGGCAACGTTAGATTCCAAAGTGAGATATTTAAACGCCTTACGCCTACTGTAGAAAACAGAAAAGGCAACGACTGGGCGGTAATTTCCGCTTGGGCTTGGGGTGCATCCAGGGTAATGGATTTTATCCAAACGGACGATAGCGTAGATACCCGTTTTGTTAGCGTAGTAGGTCATTCGCGTGGTGGAAAGACTGCGCTTTGGTGTGGAGCGACGGATACACGTTTTGCGTGCGCCGTTTCTAACAACTCGGGTTGTACGGGGGCATCACTTCACCGTGGCGAGCGTGATCCTAAAATTGAGGACACTAAGGACATCAACCGTTTTGACTGGTTTTGCAACAACTACCAAAATTACAACGACAACGAAGATATGTTGCCCGTTGACCAGCATATGCTTATAGGCGCGCTTGCACCTAGATACGTGTACGTAGCAAGTTCGAGCGAGGACGCTTGGGCAGGACCTAAGAAAGAATTTCTTGCGTCGCATCTTGCTAGCGAGGCATTTGAACTTTACGGCAAGAAAGGTTTGGTCGCACCTAGCGAGGCGGAACTTGATACCCCCTATCACGAGGGAAATATCGGCTACCATATCAAGACTGGACCGCATAGCATAACCGATTACGACTGGCAGTTGTACCTCGACTTCTTCGATAAAAAATTCAAGTAAAAAAGTAAAACTCCCTACCACGTGGTGGGGAGTTTTTGTATTTATCTCATCAAAACGCAATAAATTGCTAATCAGTCATCTATTGTGATATCGCCGATTTTTTAATTACTTTAATTTATTGGGAATTATAGGCTTATTTATCCATCTGCCTTGCGTAACTATCTGCTTGTAGTTGTTTCTTACGAATTTTACGCGTTTAGTGACTGCGCCACCACTTTCTACCTTGATATATAGCCCTTCCATAAGGGGAGTAAGGTCGGTTTCAAGCAAAGTTTGTTCGTAATTTACGCCTGCAACGGCGCACGCGTTTTTTAGGTTTTGTTCAAAGTCGGGGGATACGTATGCCGATTTTTGTAACAAAGACAGTATTTCGTTCTTGGATTTAAAGGACTTTTGCGCTAAAACGGGCGCGCTGAATATGCCCGTGCCGTCTAGCATTTTTTGGCGCGTCGGCGTGTCGAGAAAAACGCCACCTTGCTTATCAAAGATATCAAACTCGATAAAATACGAGGGGAGTGCGTCGTAGTAGATTTTGTGCTTGGCGTACGTCCACTCGCCGTAGAGAATATACCTCTCGCCCAAAATTGAATACAGCATATCACGGTTTTGCGCCCCAAAAATTTTGAATAGGTCGTAGTGGCGCTCCTTGTATCCACCGCTTAAGTAATGTCCACGGCTTTGAAGTAAAAGGTTTCCGCCTTGGAAAGAAATACCCACGTTTGCTCCGTCGATTTTTTCTTCCACTACGATATTTTTGCCCAAAATCTCGCTAAAAGGTATTTGATTTAAGTCCTCGTCGCCCACTTGTATGCCCGAGCCTTCTAAATGCTCCGTGCGCGGATATTTGATAATTCGTTCCATACCTAAATTATACCCTATGC
>JAZOUI010000212.1:0-4336 GCA_045658145.1 Pumilibacteraceae bacterium | reverse complement strand
TTTGAAGGAATTGAGTTTGTTAATCTTGACAACTGGGAAATGACTAACGATTGCTTGAAAACGGCAAAGGAACTTCGCGAATATTGCGCAAAAATCGGTCTTGAAATCGTTTCTTATACCGTGGGTGCGAACCTTCTTTGCGACGACGTAAAAGCGGAAGTTGCAAGAATTAAAGGATGTGTTGACGTTGCCGAAGCGCTTGGTGCTCCCGTTATGCGCCACGACGTTGTTTGGGCGCTCCGTAACGAGCCACTTTATACGTATCGTTCCGCAATCAAGGAAATTGCTCCGCTTATCAACGAGATTACCGAGTACGCAAAATCAAAAGGTATTCGCACTTGTACCGAGAACCACGGTTTTGTATTCCAGTCACCCGAAAGAGTGGAAGAACTCATTTTGGCGGTAAATAACCCCAACTACGGCTGGCTTTGTGATATGGGTAACTTCCTTTGCGCTGATGCTGATCCTATCAAAGCGGTTTCTATCGCCGCTCCTTACGCTTTCCACGTTCACGCAAAAGACTTCTTGATTAAGAGTGGTACGTATCCGCAAGTGCCTGGGTTTGGACTTGTAACTAGCGGTGGTAACTATTTGCGCGGTACTGTTGTAGGACACGGCGAAGTGCCCGTACGCGCTTGTGTAAACGCGCTTAAAAAAGCAGGTTACGATGGCTGGCTCTCGCTTGAATTCGAGGGCGCAGAAGACTGCTTGTACGGAATTCAAACGGGACTTGATTTCCTTAAAACTGTAATCTAGTCGCAAAAGCGCGATAACGTACGCGCCATATTTTGACAAAAATAAAAAGGAACAGGTTAAATCGCCTGTTCCTTTTTCGATATAAACGTATAATTAATTTTGTTTTTGGGATTGCTTTTTTTGCATCTTAATCCAGTTGAAAAGCGCATACGTGTCGTTGGCTAAGAAAACGACAAAGCAAGCAACCATTGATAAATTTGATAAATCGCTAATTGATGCTATTGACCATAATACTATTAGGACTATATCGTTTAAGGCGTATCCTAGCGCATAAAAAGGCGAGCGTCGCATAGTGAGATACATGGGGATAAAACTTGTCAAAATTGACAGCGTGCTTATAATAAGATTAGCCGTACCGAGTGCGCGTAAAATGAAGTAAAATCCCGTCGTTACAATTAAGCCGAGCGCAAGCATAAAGAAGTATTCCCATAGGCGTAATTTATTTACGGCAACGACTGTTTTGTCACTGTTATAGGGGTTTTTTAGCCAGGAGATGATAGCGAAGATAGACATGGGCATTGTCATACCTAGGTAAGTGATCATTTCACCGTAGTAGGATGAAAAGTAGGATATAAAGCCGTACATAATAGAAAAAACAATGGTGATTATTTGTCCCATTACGTTGCCTTTTGCGATAAAGATTAGCGAAGTTGCGCCTATTATCGACGCTATGTATTGGAGAGGTCCTTGTCCTTGAGAGAAGGCAAACGCTATTGTTATAAGCAATAGAGAACCAAGCCATAACGCCCATTCTTGTTTTGTTAGAGATTTGAAAGTTTTCTTAAGGAAGTTAATCATAGCTTTAGATGGTTGTCTTTAAGACTGAATAAATAGGTAAATGCAAACATTGTACAATCTTTTTGTCAAATAACACGACTTAAGTATAGCACAAAAAAGGATTATTGTACAAGTATTTTGCGTATATTCTTGACCTTTATAATAAATATTGTTATAATAAATATAAAGGAGAAGGGAAATATTATGAAAAAACAAAATGTGATTTTAACGTTATTGCTAGCATTGTTTGTTGCGATAACGCCGTTTGCGTTTACAGAAAAGCAAAGTGCAAGTGCTGAAAAGAACTATTCGCATTATTATTCGCAGTTGGACAGTTTAACGCGTAATATCTACGACACGTTAGTTGACGTATCTAACGCCGATACTGATTTTTCGTGTGACAGTATGATGGAGTTAACCGACGTTTCTTGTGAACTTGCTGATTATTTCAATGGTGGGAGCGTGCTTTACGACGCCTTATCGGATGCTAAAAAAGCAATAATGTTGGATTGCCCGGAGGCGTGCTTTATTGATTTTGATAAAATTGATTTAATAGTTAGCCAAGACACGAACGGTAATGCGAAGGCATACATAGGCGCAGTTCGTGACAACAGTTATAAAAACAACGATTTTGTTACCGAGAACGTTAGCGTGCTTTCGGCAGTAACTAGCGTTACCAACGTTATCGGCACGTTGATCGGTCAAACGTCCACGCTTAGTACGGACGAGAAAATAGTGGCTGTTAGCAATTACTTGTCGGATAAGTGTACGATAGTAGATAGTGCGCAACCTTTTGCCGACAATGCTTACGGCGCGTTAGTTAGGGGCAAAGCAACGCCATTTGGTTATGCATCGGCGTTAAAACTTGTCCTTGACAATATGGACATTAATTGCGTTACTGTAAACGGACTTGTTAGGGTGGACGGACAACTTCGCTATCACAGTTGGAACGTGGTACAATACGTAATCGGAACGTATATAGTAGATAGCGCGCTTTGTGATGAAATGCAATCAAACGCTTACGTTCGCGTGGGTTCGGAGTCATTAAACAATACGTATTATCCTTGCGTTACGCTTTCTGACAAAGTTGCAACAATGCCCGCGTTGGATTTTGGTAACGGAGTGGGCTCGGTCGGAGAAAACTTGCTTGGATTTGAAGTTTCGTCTCCTCAAACAATGCCTGCAACCGACGTTAAAAAACCGACTTTAATTGAACAAGAAGGCTTTTTTGTGACGGACATAAACGAGCAAACAAGTTATCCGAAAGTGCTTGCAAGCAAAAAGTATGACGGCGTTTCAATGGAAGAAACAATTTGCGCTGATGCATACAAGATAAGTCTTGTGGGCGAAAATGAAGTAAGTAACGTAGCGCTTAGCGACGGTGTAAAAGTGATGTTCCCGTTCCCCCAAGGATATGGTGAAATCGACGACGTAAGTTACCGTGCGTATGCGCTTGGGCTTAATGGCGACGGCACGATTGATTATACGCAAAAGATTGCGCTTGAAAGCGTTGTAACAAGTTACGGCATCATAGTTAATTGTAACAAAATGGGCGCTATAGCAATTACGGCACAAGAGAAAACTGATGAAAACAAAAAGGTTGTCGTAGCAGTAGGTAGAGGCGGACAAGTGGATCGCGACTGGGCTACGCTAGGCGAAGACAACGTTGATTTTACCGTAACGCCTAACGCTGGAAAATCCATTGAAAGCATCGTTATCAATGATCAAAGATTGAACGGAGTGGTTGAACTCGGTCACGCGTTTACATTAAAACCGGACGAATGTGATGACGTTACTATTGTTGAAATTACCTTTGCTGACACTCAGGTTTTACAGCAAAATCACATTGACGGAATCAAAACGGCGATACCCGTTACCCCTGATTTTGATTTAACCATAGCAGGCGAAACCACTTTTGACAAGGGCGATAGCAGAGTTTTAACGGCTGAAAACACTGCTGTTGGCGAAGTGGAATACCGCTGGTATAAGGACGGCGTTCTTATAGGGAATGGCGAAAGCATTACCGTTAGTGAAGAAGGTAATTACAAATTAGTCGTAAGTGCGAGCGTAGGTCAAAAGAGTGTTGTTAAGTCGGTAGTCGTTGCCGTTTCGACAAAGCCCGTTTTGACTTGGGTGTGGATACTTGCAGGAGTGCTTGTTTTTGTGCTTTTGATCGCTACCATAGGTTTTATCTACGTTAAACGCGCGGGTAAGGTGGATGACGAAGAAAAGGAAGAAGAAGTGCCTGTTGATATGAAAAACCGTATTGCAGACGGTAAGACGGCAGTTAAAGTAAGTCAGGAAAAGAAAGAGGCGAAAATCGCTCAGGAAATCGAAGAAGAAAGAAGAGCGAAAGAGGAAGAAGAAAGAATTAAGGAAGAGCGCGCGCACGAGCCTCTGCCTAATCCTGAAAAAATGCCCGTTGATAAGAAAGAGGCGAAACGTATCAAGCGCGTAACGTCACTTTACAATAAGGACGCGCCGTGGGATAAAAAGGTTGAAAAAATTCTCAAAAAGAAAGATAAAGAAGAGCTTAAAAAAGATCCCAATGCAAAAATCAAGCGCGCTAGTGTTACTACGGCAAAACTTTCGCTTAGCGTAACAAAGACTGCAAAATTTGAAATACAACCCAAAGAAGAAAAACCTAATGACGAAAGAGAAATTACTCCCGTAAAAAAGAGTAATGGAGAAGGAGACAACAAATGATTTACAACAATTTAGAATTCTTTAATGCCGTTGAAGTGCACGATACGGGCGATGGTGGATTATCAATTCACCGTTATCCGCTTGCCGTATCTGAAAA
>JAZOUI010000211.1:0-2085 GCA_045658145.1 Pumilibacteraceae bacterium | reverse complement strand
CGTTTTGTATTCCGTGTTTTTTTAGTGGTTGATATGGGATGAGAACTCAACGAGCGTAGCGAAGTTGAAGTTCGCGGTCGCGTAGCGACCAAGGGAGCAAAATAGTTGCGACTGCTCTCCCTCAGCCTCAACTCGTAGCGTTAGTTCCAAAGGATTTGCTTAATGCGCAAATCCGCTATCCCTATTATATATATTCTATGTTCGCGGTCGCATTAGCGACCAAGGGAGCAACATAGTTGCGACTGCTCTCCCTCAGCCCTACAAGCCAACTTGAGCATAAGCGAAGCGTATCAGCAAAAGTTCTTTACAACCTGCAACTTTTATGTTACAATAAATCTATATAATATTTCAAAAATGTTTTGGCGATATAACACACGGTATAATCAGAGCATAAAAGCATTTCGACTACTCTTTTTACTTTTTTATTAAATTTCCTTATCCTGCCCGTTAAATCTCGATAACGTGCGGACCTTCCATCATAAGGTAATGTTTTTTAACCGTGCGGAGCGAACTCATCCACCCACGCACGATGACCGTTTTGAACGGGCCGGTGTCGTAGCCACCATCACCCAAATTATCCCAAAGCCAAGTGGGAGTACACCACAAGCAATATGACGGTGCGATAGCCTGATAAACGTCAAAATCTACGCCTGCCTGTCCGTGATGCGCCATCTGAACGTAATCGGCTTTTATAAACTTTGGCGGATTAACCTCTAAAAGTTCTCTGCCACCTGCCTCGTCTAGGTCGCCAAGGAACAACACTCTCTTGCCGTTCACTTCAAAGCGGAAAACGCAAGACGTACGATTGATATGCGTTGCAGGTATGCTTTCATCGGGATGAAGAAGGACTGTAATGTCCAAGCCATCGATAGAGTATTTATCGCCACGCATCGTCGTAACGCGTTCTACCCCACAGCGATCAAGCGCAGTATAAAGCGTGTCAAGAAGTTTGGGCGTGGTCATAAACGCTTGCTTAGGTTCGCCTATAGAAAGGTACTGTGCGGACGGGAAATTAAAGTACGCTTTTTTGACCGTGATATCGTCGTGAGTATTGAGAATAGTGAAAAGTGCGCTGATATGGTCGTCGTGAGCGTGAGTTAAAAACCACGCATCCACCGTTCCACCAAGTTTTTTTATGTACGAATAAAGATTTTCCGCCTCTTCGGGCCGACCACCGTCGATTACTACGAGCGCATTATCAGTCTGAAAAATGAACGAAGTATTGATGCAGTTAGCCACCGATTGTAGCATATGAAGTTTTACCATTTTCCCTTTCTCCTATTAAAATTTGTGCTTAAAAGTTATATTACTACTTTATCCTAATCTTTTAGAAAAGTCAAACGAATATTATAATTTTTCTTGTAAAATGCTCTCTTTTGTGTTATACTTAAAAAAATTGACTAAGGACAAATTTTTATGGCAAGAGTGCAAAATTCAATTCACCCAGATGATGAACTTCACTATCAAAAAATGGGACTAAACCGTGACAAAGTGGAAATTTGGGAAGACGGAGCGCGCGTGGACGGATCGAGGGGTACTTACGAGTGGTGGTACTACGATTCGCACTACCCCGACGGCACTATTCTCGTGATTTTCTTTTACTCAAAATCGCCTATTGCGGTGAACGGACCTATAAAGCCTATGGCTACGATAGAACTTACTCTCCCCGACGGACGACTGATAAGCGAAGAAGTACACGCAAGCATAGAAGAAAGCCACTATAAAAAAGACAAATGCGACGTTAAAATCGGCGATTGTCATTGCTCGGGCGATTTGAGTCGTTACGAAGTAACGTTTAAGGGCAAAACCATTTCGGCAAATCTTACGCTTGAAGGCACTATTCGCGCTTGGCGTTCGCAAACAGGCAGTATTTTCTTTGGCGACAAGGAAGAATACTACTTTGCTTGGCTACCTGCTATTCCCGAAGGAAAAGCGACGGCGGAAGTGACTTTTGAGGGCAAAACGCTCAATCTTGAAGGCTCGGGTTACCACGATCACAACTGGGGTAACGTTTCGATGCTCTCACTTATGCACCACTGGTACTGGGGACGCGCGAAGGTAGGCAATTACAAGGTCATTTCTTCA
>JAZOUI010000210.1:0-2942 GCA_045658145.1 Pumilibacteraceae bacterium | reverse complement strand
ATTATCTAGAGAATCCAACAAACTACAAGATGACAATACAAAACACATTATAACCAAAATGGAAATTACAAACCAACAAAATTTTTTCATATTTTTACTCCTTTATTTTGATAATAACAATATTATACGCTAACTAGTGGTTAGTTGTCAAGTAAAAACTAACCACTAGTTATACAATGATTATAGGAGGAAATTATGGAAATTATAAAACAAAGATTACGAGAAGAATTAAAAGGTACGGGGCTAACAACAAAACAAATAGCCGATAAAATTGGTGTTTCGCCTGAAATGGTAACGCAATACGCCACAACCAAAAAACTTCCTAAACTTGACACTTTTGCAAAACTTTGCAAAGAATTAGAATTATCTGCTGATTATATACTTGGATTAAAGGACTATTGATATGGTTGTGCATACTATTATGCCGGTGTTTGACGAGCGGAGCGAGATTTTGATACTTGGGAGTTTTCCGTCGGTGAAGTCGCGCGAGCAGGCTTTCTTTTACGGGCATCCGCAAAACAGGTTTTGGAAAGTCGTTTCAGGTGTATTTAATCAGCCTACGCCCTGCACTATCGCCGAGAAAAAGGCATTTTTGCTTAATAATAAAATCGCCGTGTGGGACGTTATCGGTCAATGCGAAATACAAGGCAGTTCAGATTCGAGCATCAAGGACGTTACGGCAAACGATTTGAGCGTGATTTTGACTAACGCGCCCGTAAAACGCATTTTCATAAACGGCAAAACGGCTGAAAAATACTATAAACTTTATTTGGAAAAGACTACTAAAATCAAAGCGATTTGCTTGCCATCCACCTCGCCTGCCAACGCAACGCAGTCACTGAAAAAACTAATAGCACAATGGAAAATTATCCGCATATAAACAAAAAACGGGCTACTACGTGGTAGTCCGTTTTGTTTTTGTTATCTTTTTTGCTTTTTTGGGGTTTTTGCGGATTTGGGCTGAGGGGAAGTTTTGTCGTCGGGATTGATTGAAAAGCCGATTTCGGAAAGTTTACGGCAATTATATTCGACAACTGACAAAATTTCGTGGAAGATTTCGCTGGCTTGTTCACGCGAAGTAATCATACGCGCTTGACTATTTTCGGAATTGTCGGTATGCGTATAGAAATTACGCGTTGCGAAGTATTCGCGATAAAGCGCGGCAAGCACCTCGGGATAAACGACGCTATTAATTTTACGGCAGTACGACGCTTTTAGCACGTATTCGCCGTTTTGTTTTTCGTACGCCTGACCTATCATTTTTACAACGACGTTTTGGGCGCGTTGGATATCGAAGATAAGACGTTCAAGTCCACGGAAAGCAGGGAGCAGCAACATTGAATAGTCGTAATGCGTTGCCGTAGAGTTAAGAATTTCGATAACGCCTATCGTAAAGTCAAGTTTTACCTGGTCAGAAAGATACGGGAGCGCGTGTGGAATAAGTTTTTTGAGTTGACGTTCCACTTCGGATGCTTTTTTATCTTCGCTACTCTGCTCGATATGCGCATCAACTGCCGAACGATAGTCGGTTTGCTCGGATAAAATAAGTCGAATTTCCGAAAAAAGCGTTTCTTGTTTGCCTTGGAGTTGCAAAACGAGTTTTTTGGGCATATAGCGAAGTTTTAACTTTTGCCCTTCGCCCGTTATGGTATAGGTTATAACTTCTGTGGGCTTGCCTTTGTCTGTTTTTGACTCGGTTTTGAGTTTTAAGCGCTTGTCTTTACTCAGTTTGTCAATCACTTCGTCAAAACGCTCATTAGCAAACTTTTTGAACGTGATACCACCGTGATCACTTTCGGTTTCCGCTGTAGCAATTTCCTTTGCCGTGGTCGGTTTTGCTTGAGTTTGCTTGGGTGCAACCTGTTTTGTGGGAGCATTATCTTTTGCTACTTCTAGTTGTTTTGCTTGCTTTTTATTCGGCTTTGTTTGAGCCTTTTTCTCCACCTTTTTGTTCGCTTGATTGTCACGTTTATTGGGCGTTTTTTCTTCTTTTTTCGGTTGAGTTTCTTTTGCGACAGGCTTTTCAACTTCTTGTTGGGGCTGTTGTTTTTGAACCTGTTCAACCGTCTTTTCTTTCTTATTCTTTTTGTCTTTCCTAAGCGATTTTTGCTCTTTTACTGGTTGCTTTTCGCTCTTCTCTACCTTCTTTTCAATCTTGCCGTTAGCAACCTTGTTATAAAGTGAGAACAGCGCAGGCGCAACGTCTTCAAACGCAGTAACACTCAAAATCTTCGCCTTAACGTCATAAACGACAATTACCTTTTTGCCATTTTTAGCAAAGCCGTAACGATCAAAATGCGAACGCTCGTCGGCAGGTGTAAAAGCCACTTTTTCGCAAAGTTTTTGCGCGACGATAGCGTCAGTAAACTGTTTTACACGCTCGGGAGGGCAATTCCTATATTCATTTTTTTCGGGTATTACTCCCATAAAATAAACTCCATAAAAATAAAATGACAATTAAATCAGACGCGTTCAATAGCGATTAGCGATAAATTGTCGTATAAAATAGGCGTAAAGTTTTTACACTTCACATAAATCAACAAGACGTTTAGAATAAACCAAAAGAAAAAGCGGTCCTTTAATCAAAGAACCGCTTTCGTGAGAATTTTTGTTTAATTACTTCTTGATTCTGCGGAATCTGAAGAGGTATACAACTACGAGCAAGATAAGAACTACGCCTACGCCGATAAGGATTCCACCGAGAGCAGCGAGCGAAATTCCGCTGTTGCTGGTCGTGTTGGTTACGGTGATTTCGAATTCCTTAACTGCAACGTTACCTGCTGCGTCTTTTACTTCGTATCTAACGGTGTACTTACCGCTTGCATCAAGAGTAAATGCACCACCCGTGGGGGTCTGTCTGTTAGCATAAGTCGTACCAGTACCGCTGATGGAAGTACCAACTTCGTTGCCGTCGGGACCGATTACTTTCTTGGTGAAGTCGG
>JAZOUI010000209.1:0-5868 GCA_045658145.1 Pumilibacteraceae bacterium | reverse complement strand
AGCGTTCATTATCACCGCGCCACCTACGCTACCCGGAATTCCGCACGCCCACTCAAGCCCCGAAAGTCCACGTTTTGCACACTCCCAGCAAAGATAAGGCAAACTTTCTCCACTCATAACCGTAACGTAGTTTTTGTCGAACGATATTCCTCGCAACCTGTTTACAACAACGCGCTCGCTAATTCCTTTGTCGGAAACAAGCACATTAGTGCCTTTGCCGAATATTACGCACTTTTCGGCAAAAGCGGACAAAATTTTGTCCACGCTATCAAGCACGAAAATTTCTGCTCGTCCACCTATTTTTAGCGACGTGTAATCGGCGACAAATCCACACATATATTATACTCCATTTAAAAATTTTTTTCAAGCACTTAACACTATATTTTTTAAATGCTTATAATATATATGCATTATTCGCGCGCAAGGTCACCAAAAAAGAAAAAGGACGATTTTATTAAAAAAGCCGTCCTTTTTACAAAAAAATTGTCGAATTACTTATAATACTCTACCTTTTCGCACCTATTTACACAAAAACGGACAGGTACGTACCCGTCCGTTTTTATTTTTTAAGATTTGTGATAAAGTTTTTTGGTTTGGTATTGATCGGTGGTCGTGAGGTTAATACCTAGTTTCTTTATAACGTTTACGTCCACTTGCGAAAGAATTACGGTGGAGTGCATTTCGCAACCTTTTAGTTTAGAAAGTTGTTTCATTGCAAGCGCCGCAGTAGGACTAGTTACCGCACAAATGGAAAGAGCGATAAGAATTTCGTCCGTATGAAGACGGGGGTTGTTATTACCCAAATTCTTAGTTTTTAACTTTTGGATAGGTTCGATAACCGACGGGGACAAAAGCAAAACTTCGTCACTAAGCCCTGCAAGTTTTTTAAGCGCATTAAGAAGGAGTGCTGAACTTGCGCCCAAAAGCGAAGACGTTTTGCCCAAAACGATTGTTCCGTCGTTAAGTTCAAGCGCTGCTGCAGGAGCGCCCGTCTCTTCTGCTTTTTCAGTTGCCGCAGCAACGGTAGGACGGGAAGTAATATCAAGCCCTGCTTGTTTCATCAAAAGTTTGGTCTTTGAAACAGTCTGCTCCCCTACTTTGTCCTGCAAGAAGTCGCATTTTGCCTGCATATGACGGCGTACGATTTCACGGTTTGCAGCCTCGCATACCGCATCGTCGTCCACAATGCAGTTACCCACCATATTTACGCCCATATCCGTAGGCGATTTGTAAGGAGATTGACCGTAAATTCTTTCAAAAATATTGTTAAGAACGGGGAAAATTTCCACGTCACGATTGTAGTTTACAGTAGTAACGCCGTACGCATCAAGATGGAACGGGTCAATCATATTTACGTCATTAAGGTCCGCCGTTGCCGCCTCGTAAGCAAGGTTTACAGGGTGTTTTAAGGGAAGATTCCAAATGGGGAAAGTTTCAAACTTTGCATAACCTGCCTTAATTCCGTGCTTATGGTCGTGGTAAAGTTGGCTTAAGCAAGTTGCCATTTTTCCGCTACCAGGACCGGGCGCAGTAACAACGACAAGTTCGCGCGAAGTTTCGATATAATCGTTACAGCCATAGCCTTCGTCACTAACGATATGCGCTACGTCGTAAGGATAGCCTTCAATAGGATAATGACGGTAAACCTTAATACCAAGATTGCCTAGTTTTTGCTCGAACTGTTTTGCTTTTACTTGGTCGCGGAATTGCGTAAGAACTACGCTACCAACGTAAAGTTCAACACTTCTAAACGCGTCGATAAGACGAAGTACGTCAAGATCGTAAGTAATGCCCAAATCGCCACGGAGTTTGTTTTTCTCAAGTGCATCTGCGCTAATTACGATAACAATTTCGGCTTGTTCACGAAGATTAAGGAGCATTTTGAGTTTACTGTCAGGCTGAAAACCGGGCAAAACTCTAGATGCGTGATAATCGTCGAAAAGTTTTCCACCAAATTCAAGATAAAGTTTTCCGCCAAATTTTTCAATACGCTCGCGAATATGTTGCGATTGCATTTCAAGGTATTTCTCATTATCAAAACCTATCTTAATCATAAGTAACTCACCGTCCTTAGTCGTTTAGCGTGTAATCAAACACAATAAATATTATAACACATACTTTAATAAAAGACAAACTGAAAAGCAGTTATTTTTTATCTTTTTTTATTTGGTTTGGTAAAATTCTTTTTGTCCGTTTGTTTCCCTTTCTTCCCTTTTACGGGATTTACGGGCTGATGAATACGCGCAGGCGCTTTTATCAAGCACTTTTCTCCTGCTCCGATTAGGTCGGGACGGTTGGCTTTCAGTAACGCCTCGCGCACCAAATCATAGTTTTTAGGGTTGCGATACTGTATAAGCGCGCGTTGCATAGCCTTTTCGTGCGGAGAGCGCACAACGTAAACTTGTTTGCCGTCGCGTGGATCTATTCCCGTGTAGTACATACAAGTAGATGCCGTGGAAGGCGTGGGATAAAAGTCCTGAACTTGTTCGGGCGTTAGATGGTTATCGCGCAAATATTCGGCTAAAATTATCGCGTCTCGCAAGGTCGAGCCAGGGTGCGAACTCATAAGATAGGGTACAAGATACTGCTCCTTCCCCACCGCTTTCGTCACCGAATAAAATTTCTTTGTAAACGCTTTATAAACGGCGTTTTGGGGCTTGCCCATATAGTGAAGAACACGGTCAGAAACGTGCTCGGGCGCTACTTTCAACTGTCCACTAACGTGGTGCGCCACAAGGTCACGGAAAAAAGTATCGTCCTTGTCTGCCATTACGTAGTCAAAACGTACTCCACTACGCACAAAAACCTTCTTTACCCCCTTAACCTTGCGTAGTTTTCGCAAAAGTTCAACGTAATCGGTATGTGAAACTTCCAAATTTTTACAGGGCGAGGGGAAAAGACATTGACGGTCTTTGCACACACCGCATTTGAGTTGCTTTTTGCACGACGGCGCGCGGAAATTTGCCGTAGGTCCACCTACGTCGTGTATGTATCCCTTAAAATCGGGGTCGGAGGCGAGAATTTCAGCCTCTCTTATGATGCTTTCGTGCGAACGGGCTTGGATTGTTCTACCCTGGTGGAAAGTGAGCGCGCAAAACGAACAGCCACCAAAGCAACCCCTTGACGAGCAAAGCGAAAACTTGATTTCGCTAAATGCAGGGATGCCACCTAAACTGTCGTAATCGGGATGCCACGTGCGCATATAGGGAAGTTCGTAAACTTCGTCCATTTCTTTGGTTGTAAGCGGATACGCAGGAGGATTAACCACCACGTCCACGTTACCGTAATTTTCCACGAGCGCCTTGCCCGTTACGGCATCCATATTTTGCATTTGGATTTTAAACGACTTGGCGTATTCTTCCTTGTTTTGTTTTAACTGCTCATAGGACGGAAGTTCGATATAATCGCCCAAAACCGAACGATCTTTTGTCTTAAACACCGTACCACGTATAAAGGTAATTTCACTAGGTTTAAGCCCACTATTTAGCGCGTCGGCAATTTCCACGATACTTTTTTCGCCCATACCGTATGAAATAATATCTGCTTGCGAATCAATAAGGCAAGACTTTTTCAAACTGTCCGACCAGTAATCGTAATGAGCGAGCCTACGCAAACTAGGTTCTATTCCGCCTGCAATAATAACGGCGTCCTTTACAACGCTACGAATATAGTTGCAGTAAACTACACACGCATAGTCGGGACGTTTGCCCATAACTCCGCCTGGCGTATAAGCATCACTTTCGCGACGTTTTTTTGCAACCGAATAATGATTGACCATTGAATCCATATTGCCCGGGCTTACCAAAAAGCCAAGACGAGGCTTGCCCATTACAAGCAAATCTTCGGGCTTTTTCCAATCGGGCTGAGCAACGATACCCACTTTATAGCCGTGGCTTTCCAAAACGCGCGAAATTATAGCAGGGCCAAAAGACGGGTGGTCGACGTAAGCGTCACCCGTGACGTAAACGAAGTCAAGTTGCTCCCAACCACGCTTTTGCATATCAGATTTTTTTACAGGCAAAAAATCCATCATTACTTATTCTCCAAAAATTTAATCCACTTGCCTTTTCTAATTCTTATATCAAATGCGATTATCTTGATTACTTCGCTGACCATACTCATCAAGAATACCACGTACAGCGACGCCTTAAACACTATTCCGAACACGATTACTAGCGGAACGGAGAAAACCCACAGGATAATCGTCTCGCTGACCATACAAAAAGTAGTGTCGCCCCCACTACGCAAAATACCTATTACGTACATAAAGTTGAGGGTACGTATGACCGCAGTTAGTGCATAAAGCCAAATTAGACCACGCGACATTTCTTGCGTTTCCTCCGTCACGTTTTTGAAAACTGCAGGCGCAAAAAAGGATGCCACGAAGGTAAGCAAGGTTACCACAAGTCCCGTTAAAATTCCGAATTTTACGGACTCACGTGCGTATTTTTGCACTTCATTTTTGTCGCCAAGACCTACGATATTGCCCATAACTACGCCTACGGCATTGCCCACGCCTATCATAATTACGCTAACTATTTTGTCTAGACTTTGCGCGATATTTACGGATGCAAGCACGACCGTGCTATTTTCAAGTTTATCGTAAACGAACAAATAAACGGTAGTCGCAAGCACCCAAAACACTTCGTTACAAAGTATTGGGAAAAACATTGCAAAGAATTTTTTAACGTACGTTTTGTCAAAGGCAAACATTTCTTTTGGCTTGCCAACGATAGGTGTTTTCGAGCAAAACAGCACTATGGTTATTGCAATAAATTCAACGATACGCGAAATAATTGTTCCTACCGCCGCACCGTAAAGCCCCATAGGCTGGACGCCAAAAAGTCCGAACATAAAGGTATAATTTAGCAAGAAGTTAAGCGCAACTGCGCAAATATTTACTATAAGCGCGCCTTTTAATTTTCTGATTGCACGGAGCATAAAGGTTATTCCTACCGTAAAGCCCATAGGCACGAAAGAAAAACTAACCAGTCGCAAAAATTCCTGCGCCATTACCCTATATTCTTCGCCCGGATTGAATAAGCCTATTACAACGTCGGGCATTGTCGAACAAATCACAGTAAAAATCACGGAAACGATTAGTATTATTATAAATCCAAATCCTGCGCGATTTTTTATAAGATGTGAATTTTTATTTTCGGTGTATTGTGCTATAAAAATATTAACCGTGTTTGCAATTGCAAAGATGAAAATTTGGTAAATAAATACGACTTGGTTTGCAAGCAAAACTGCGCTAAGTCCAGCATCAGCAATGCCCGCAGGAAGCCAACCAACCATCATTTGGTCAAATATATTTAGTAACGCCGTAAGTAAATTTTGCAAGGCAATCGGTATTGCTAAAAGCAAAACTCTTTTGTAAAATTCTTTTTTAGAAATGCTGTTTGTCATTTAAAACTCCGTATAACGTTATATGCCGTTTTGCTTTTTTTCGTTTGCTAACAAAAAAGTGGCGTTATTGCCACTTTTATATTTTTACTCAGTTTGCGCCTCAAGTTTTGCAGTTTGATCCGCGATACGGAGAGCCTCTAACATTTCGCTAAGATCGCCGTTCATAAAGGAATCAAGCGAATAAATTGTAAGTCCGATACGGTGATCAGTAACTCTTCCTTGGGGGAAATTATAGGTGCGTATTCGTTCACTTCTATCGCCCGAGCCTACCTGCGAACGACGCGTTTCGGAATACTCTTTGTTAGCGTCTTCTTGCATTTTGTCATAAAGTTTACTTTTAAGAACCTTCATTGCCTTTTCACGGTTCTTAATTTGCGAACGCTCGTCCTGACATTGAACTACGATACCCGTAGGAATATGCGTGATACGTATTGCCGACTCGGTTTTGTTAACGTGCTG
>JAZOUI010000208.1:0-4032 GCA_045658145.1 Pumilibacteraceae bacterium | reverse complement strand
AATCAAAAAAGCAAGCTGAATATCACTCAATACTTTACCATATTTAAATGTTGCTATTATTTTATATTTTCCTATCTTCATTTACTCCTCACTATTCCTTTTGAAAATCTTTGCGCACTGCGAACACAAACCGCCTTCATTTACGGACAACGGCTTGAAATACTTTTTAATAAAATAAACTTCTAAAGATCCGTCAACAGTAGTAATCTTATCCGGCATAGACGGGTTATAACCTTTTTGATGACAGCATAAGCATTCGTTAATCCATTTTTTAAATTTTGGAAATTTCTTTATATACTCTTCGCCAGCATCCTTTTTTCGCATTTATTATTCAACTCCTTATTATATTGCTATATTTATTATATAACGCATTAAACAAAAAGTAAAGTGTTTTATATAAAAGAAAAACTCGGGGTTAGCCCAAGTTCATTTTACGTTAAGCATATTATCGATAAAAATTCCGTAGCCACGCAAAGGATTATTTATAAAAACGTGCGTGACTGCTCCCACAATTTTATCATTTTGGATTATAGGACTACCGCTCATTCCTTGCACGATTCCGCCCGTAAGTTCTATAAGCCTACTGTCAGTAACCTTAATCACAAGCCCTTTTTCGCCACTGTCGTTTTGATAATTGACTTTTACTATTTCTATATCGTAAAATTGCTTTTTTCCATTTACGGACGTGCATATTAACCCACGTCCACACTTTATTTCGTCACGGTTCGCAACAGAAAACAACGTTCCGTCAACTTTATCAAACGTTCCAAACAAGCCACACGGCGAGTTTGCGTTCAATTTCCCAAGTTTATTCTTTTTGTTCAATGCTCCTTTTATCGAGCCTGCTTTACCACGCTCGCCTTTATCTACGCCCAAAATTCTACATCTATAAACAGCGCCGTCAACCACATCAATCGGTGCACCTAACCCAACAGGATGACCAAGTGCACCAAACTGACCATTTCGCTTAATAAAAGTTACTGTGCCTAATCCACACACTTCAGAGCGCACGTTAATACCCAAACGATATTCCCCACTCACCCTATCAATCAAAGGATTTACCGTAAAGCAAAGTTGTTCATTTCCGCGTTTAACTTCAAACTCAAATGATTTTTTACTTTTATCCTTGTTAAGCAACCTTACAACGTCATCAGCGCACGTCACTTTTTCTCCGTCAATAAAACTAATTACGTCGCCTTCTCTTAACGGACTATTAAGTCGCATTAGCCCAACGTCAGTATCAACGTCCGAAAAAGAAACAATCATTACACCATTTAATCCAAGTTCAAACCCAACGGTTTCTCCGCCCAGAAAAACTTTTTCTGCATCTTCTTGCGATTTTATCGCAACTTCTTCAATAAGCGATACGTTTTTAGCGTAAACACGCTCATTATACCCAAAGCATATACAAAATATTAAAGCAAAGCATACAAACACTTTGCAAATTTTTAAAATTTGTCTAGTCACGCTACGTAGTTTTTCACAGCAAAACTATATTTATACAAAAAAACGAACCGACTTTTTCTCGGTCCGTTTTTATTTAATATTTAAGATGTTTTATCTTCTAAAAATCTTTTTTAGGATTTTAATAAATATAACCAAAACAATAATAGCACCTATACCGACAAGCACGTACTTGCCTATTTCCATAACGAAATCCATATCGATATCTAGTTTCCACGCGCTATTATTTACTTCGCCACAAATATCGCATTTATTATCGGAATTTTCATCCGTGTGCCCTTTTAAGCCTGTTTTTGCACCACAAGCACACTCTTTCCAATGGTTATTAGCATCTTTTTTCCACTCGTTTTCATATTTGTGAACCACTTGTCTTTCTTTACTGCATACGTTACAAGTCGCGTCACAGTCGTTGTCGTACTTATGCGATACGCTACGCGTGAATCCACAATCCGAGCAATCAGCATCACAATCATTTTCAAAATTATGCTTGTTTTTATTCAGTTGTTGACCTGCACACTCGCTACATTCGTGCCAATGGTATTCGTTGTCATTTTTCCACTCGGTTTTGGGTATATGAACGGTGTGCGATAGCGCAGGAACTAAAATATACTCACAATCAGTACAAATCTGTGGCGTAGTATCGGTAGCACCTTCGCCCGGAATGTGCTCAATAACAGTATCATTACCATTACATCCAACCGTTTTACAAACGTGCGCGTGCCCCTCTTCGTCCTTATACCCCCAAGTTGTCAAATCATAATCGTGGTCGCCAAAATTCCCGTATTCGTTATGACAAGTCGAACATTTTGCCTTCTTTTGACAAGTAGCATTGCCACCACTACAATTTTCTTCGTCCATCACAAACTCACATCCACTAATTTTGCATTTGTGGAAATGTTTGCCGTCTTTTGCGCTCCACGTATCCAAAACGTCGTGAGCACCCACAACGTCGGAAATATAAAATTTGTCAGTCGCTTTCGTATCAGTTTTTGCATTTCTATCGCAACGCTCACAAGCGTACCAGTAAACGTTAAAATACTGACAGTCTTTTGCGCACTCTTTCAAATGTGCGCCATCAAGAACTTTTTTAACGTAATTATGCCCTTCAGTTTCTATGATAACGCTATTTGCATCATCAATTTTTTGCGTTGCATCAGCATCCCAAAACAAACGACCGCAAGAACATTTATAATGCGCCAAGTTGCCATTGTTTTCACAATCGCCAGAAAACTCAGCCACAAACGTAAGCGAATCGTGTTTGCAATTATTGATACTTAATATAACTTCTTTACCTAAAACCGCATAGCCATAGGAAAATTTACCACTAACTCCTGCCGACTGCGCAATTGCAGAGATATTACTAGAATACCAGGTTAAAAATACCGAAACGTCACCGTTTACGTACACACTCGCAACAAGATAGTTGTCTTTTAATAGCGTTCCCACTTCACTCGTGGAATAACTGCCTTCATTAAGTATCCCACCGTTTATAGTAAAATAATTAGCATCCGTAGAATTGCAAACAGGCAAAGCATATTCCGTTGGGGTAATGACGTGGTCGGCAGTAATGACCGTATCGGTTACGTTAAAATACGCCCTAAACAACCTTTCGCCTTGGTCGTTCCAAGTAAGGTCAACGTGATAAAACTTTTCGTCAATTTTAACAGCGTTCCAAGCGTGCCCTTCCGCCACACCAGTGGACGGATTTACGCTAGAGCCTATTATAATAAAAGATTGCACGCCTACACTTCTCAATAAATGCTGTAACGCCTCAGCATATCCTTCACACACGGCTTCGCCTTCGACAATCGCACCATAAGCATTATGCGCGTTTGCACTTTCTATATACGTTACTTTTTTAGCCAAAGCGTCATGCAAAGCCATTTCTCGCTCGTAATCACTCATTTCATCCGTTATGCACGATATCATTTCTTGCGTAGCGTTATTAAATAGAGTTTTTGCAGTAGCAAGCGCACTCCCCGTCATAAAATATTTGAAACTAATAGAGTAAGCAATTCCGCCAACGTTACTTATTGTGTATTCGTTTCCTAACCAAAAGTGTTCGGTATGATCGCGACGGTACGCGTCGTAAACCATTTTTAACTCTTCAACCGTTACACTATGCTGGTCATTTCGAACGGAAATGCTAGTTTGTTCGTTTTCAACGCCGTTTACTAAACAGTCATAAACGTACAAATAGTCTTCGCTATCATTTAATTGCGACAAAGCGTATCTGCCGTAATACTCAGGCGAAACGACGGTAAGCGCACTCGCTTGCTTACTTTCGACAAGTCCATTATCAGCAAAACAAAAAGCGCCCGTAAACAAACTTACCGACAGTATGATTATTAAAAAAAGTTTTTTCATCTTGCTAATCATAGTTATCTCCTGTTTTTAGGCGCTCAATTAATTTATATGGATTTTTTGTATTCGTCGCTCCAAATTTTCATTTGTTGAGCGTTTTCACTCGCTTGCGAACTAATATCTTTTCCACCCGACAAACGAGATATTTCTTCAATTTGTCCCGCTCTGTCTAGCATTTTTACTGACGTATACGTTTGACCATCC
>JAZOUI010000207.1:0-2941 GCA_045658145.1 Pumilibacteraceae bacterium | reverse complement strand
CGGTTTTCTTCTACCGTAACGCACTTGCCGTACCCTGTCATACTTTTCATTTACGTTTCTCCTAAAATCTATACAATTCGTCGGGCAATATTTCAATTTCTTCTTTACTGCCGTCCGTCTTTTCCAACGTTACGTCTTTTTCAGTTACTTGACCTATGCAAGTAACTTTGATATTTGCATCAAGCAGCACACGTTTTACCATTTGCTCGTCGCTAGTCGCAATTAGCATACTACCACTAGAAATAAGTCTAAGATAATTTACGTTTAAGTTTTCACAAACTTTTTTAGTAAGTTCGTTTACGGGCATAAGGTTTTCTTCTATTACTGCGCCTACGCCTGCGTTAATGCAAATTTCGGCAACTGCGCCCAGTATTCCACCTTCGGTAATGTCGTGCATCGCGCTTATGCAGTCAAGGTCACTCAAAATTTTACTCTCTCGGTCAACGTCCAAACTTTCGCTCATTTTTACAAGCGTACTCTTATCGCTTTCCGTAAATTGTATTTGCGCCCTGTTTGCTAAAATGCAAGTGCCTTCCATCGCCAAATCTTTCGTTACTAAAAGTTTGTCGCCTACTTTTAAGTTGCCTTTAAGCAAAAGTTTTTTAGCCTTGCCTATAACCGTTCCACTAATTACTGGTCTAGTTACGCAATCGGTAAACTCGGTATGACCACCTACGATATCTACGCCAAGTTCGCTAGCCTTTGCGCTCGCGCCTTTCATAATCACGCCTACGTCGTTTGCGTCACACGTTGGTGGCATAAGCAACGTTAACGTCATAGCAATAGGCTGACCACCGTTAGCAGATACGTCGTTACAACATACGCTAACACACAACGCGCCTATCTTTTCAATTTCCATTTGCGCAGTTATCGGGTCGGAAGAAACAAGAATTATTCCGCTTAAATCAAGGGCGGCACAATCTTCACCTATTTTTGCAGATGCTAAAACTTCCTTGCGAGTGTGGTTAAGCAGTCTTATTACGTTGTCGTTCAACTCGTTAGTTGTTAGTTTACCAAACTTCATATATTATATTATAACACCGATTTTGCGAAAATTCAACTGTTTAGCATAGCTAAAAACTCATTTTCATCAATAACTTTTACTCCAAGTGCCCTTGCTTTGTCTAATTTCGAGCCTGCACTCTCGCCGGCAAGCACAAAATCGGTGTTTTTAGACACGGACGAAGAAACTTTTGCTCCTGCCGAAAGTAGCATTTCGCTAGCCTCACTTCTGCCCAAAGTGGGTAAAGTTCCCGTAAGCACGAATACTTTTCCAGCAAGCGCACCATTACTGCTCTTCTTTTCAAAGGTGGGATTTATGCCTATTTCCTTAAATTTCTCGATAAGAAGTTTATGCTTTGCAAAGAAGTTCAAAATGCAATTTGCAACAACGTCGCCTACGTCTTCTATTGCAATCAATTCGTCATACGTCGCTGATGCGAGCGCGTCAATCGAACCGAACGTTTGCGCTAAATCACGCGCACATTTCTTTCCTACGTTCTCGATGCCTAAAGCATTGATAAATCTATCGAGCGTTACTTGTTTACTCTTTTGTACGGACGCAAGGAAATTTTCTATTTTCTTTTGCTTAAAGCCGTCAAGTTTCGCTACGTCGTCAGCACTAAGAAAATATAAGTCGGTAAGGTGGCGAACGTTAAGCACCTCGTAAAGTTGCTCGATTACCTTATCGCTAACGCCACGGATGTCCATACACTCTTTGTCTGCAAAATGAATAAGTTTTCCCGTGATTTGTGGGGGACAATCATCTTCGTTGGGACAGAATATATGCGCGCCGTCTTGATAAAGCGTACTGCCACACGACGGGCAGATTGTCGGCGCGGTAATTTCCACTCCGTCATTATCTTCCGCTACGCCCAAAATTTCGGGGATAACGTCGTTAGACCTACGAATAAACACGCGCGAGCCGATTTTAACCTTTTTGCGCAAAATGTCACCGTAATTATTAAGCGTTGCTTTTCTTATCGTTGCTCCACAAAGTTCTACGGGCTCAAGATGCGCCAGGGGCGTGAGTTTTCCCGTGCGCCCAACGTTCCACTCGACTTCCGTTAAAATGGTAGTCGTTTCTTCCGCCTCGAATTTGTACGCCATCGCCCAACGTGGAAATTTATCCGTATATCCTAATCTTTCTCGCATCAAAACGCTATCAATCTTGATTACCATACCGTCGATAAGATAGTCTAAACTTTGTCTATCAACACGTCCTATTGCGGAAATAATCTCGTTCATATCTTTTGAACAAAACAGCGTTTCCGTCTTAAAACCATTATCACGCAAGAAAGAAATGTTGTCTTTTTGCGATAAAATTTGCTTGCCTTCAATGTAATTTACGTTATAAAAAATTACGTCCAAATTTCGTGACGCCGTAACTTTTGGGTCAAGATTTCGTATTGCACCTGCTACTCCGTTACGCGCGTTTTTTAGTGGTTCACTAGCCGTTTCGTTATATTTTTCAAGCGCGGAAAGTCGCATAATTCCTTCGCCTTGCGCCTCGAATTTTCCCTTATATGGGACTGCAAGCGGAATAGATTTTATCGTGCGAACTTGCTCCGTTACGTCTTCGCCCGTCTCGCCGTTACCACGCGTAGATGCGCCCACAAAGTATCCGCCGTCGTACGTTAAGCACAAAGTAAGTCCGTCAAGTTTATATTCAAGCGTATATTCAGCGTCAGGCTCGGCTTTCTTAATCTTGCTATCCCACTCGATAAGTTCGCCGAAACTGTTACACTTGTCTAAACTATAAAGTTTGTGAAGATGAGTATGTGGCTTAAACTCCTTAATCGGCTCTCCACCGATTTTCGTGGTGGGAGAATGTGGCAAAACTACGCCCGTACTTTTTTCAAGCGCAAGAAGTTCGTTATATAGTTCGTCGTACTGCTTGTCCGCAACGATAGGCTCGTCAAGAACGTAATAGTGGTAAGCG
>JAZOUI010000206.1:0-4978 GCA_045658145.1 Pumilibacteraceae bacterium | reverse complement strand
GTCACGCGAAATGGCTATACCTTTGTTTTGCGCCAAGTAGAACAAAAGTTCATATTCCTTAGGCGTCATATTAATTTTTTCGCCGTCAACGTAAACGTTACGTCCTGCGATATCAATTTCCAGTCCATCCGAAACAATAGTTGCGTTTTTCTCGGGCTGAGTTCTTTTAAGAATAGCGTTCACTCTCGCCATAACTTCCTTGGGCGAAAAGGGCTTGGTCACGTAATCGTCAACGCCTACTTCAAAACCAAATAATCTATCATATTCTTCTACGCGCGCAGAAAGCATCATAATGGGTATGGACGAAAATTTGCGAATTTCCTTTACCGCATAATAGCCGTCAAGTTTAGGCATCATTACGTCCATAATAACCAAATCATACTGCCCGTCACGCACCATTTTTACAGCCTGCATACCATCTTCCGCCTCAAAGCACTCGTGTCCTTCAAACTCAGCATATTCTTTAATAACGGTACGAATCATCTGTTCATCATCAACGATAAGAATTTTTGCCATACGTTTCTCCTTTTTTTGTTAGATAATTCTGACTAAATTATACAATCACAAAACGAACATATCATTACTGATTTGTGTCTTTTGTGTGAAAACGTGTCTATTTTATTAAATTATACACTACTTTTAGAAAATTTGCAATACATACGCTAACAAAGGGCGCGAAATTATTGACCTTAATTTTTTTCGGTGGTATAATGATAAAGTATGGAGGCATTTTATGAGTGACGAACTGAAAAAAGATTGCGACGGCAACTGCGCCGGTTGCGGACAAAATTCTACTTGCAACGAACCACAAAAAGAACAAGAAAACGCCGTTGAGAACGAATTCAAAGGGCTTGATTATATGATTAAACTATCATACGCTTGCGTAGATAGATGCGAAGAAATGGATTACGCTAAAAAACGTAATTTGTTGTTTTCGCTGTACTCTTTCCGTTGTCTATTTGACAACTCGCCCTTATATTCCTTGCACAAAGTTTTAGTAAAATACGGCTGTTCTTTCTTCACCGCTGACGAAAAGTACGCTAAACGCGAACACGTTTATGCCGTTACCGATTCCACCGGAAAAGTGGCATACAAATTCGACGCAGGCTCTCCCGTATGGCTTGATGCCGTAAAAGCAAAGAAAATAACGGGCGAAAACGCTACGATCCCCCAAAAATTCACGCTGTTCGAAACGGCATATCTCATAGCCGATATGTCAACGGCAACTGCAGAACTTAAGGCATTGTGGCTAGTGTATTTCCCTTACGTTTTCTTGATTGGCGCGCCCATAGAATACGACCTTTACGACGCTCTCAAAGAGAAAATTCACACGCCCGAAGTTTTCGCGTGCGCTAACGAAGGCAGATACGCAGACAATATTTGCTGTACGTCAGCCGAACTTAACGGCGAACATCCCCTCATTGCCGACTGGTACCGTCCTTTCGTTGAGTGGAAATGCGAGAAAAACGAAAAGGGCATCAGTCACGAGACCGCTAAATACCAAAAAGTTTTGGCGCTTGGCGATTACGCTTACGCGCTTGCAGGCACGGAAAAACTGCTCGACTCCTTCCCTGACGACGAAGAAATTTTACTTCTCAACATCTCGGCTAGAATGTCACTCGCACCTTCCGTCGGCTTAGAAGAAAGAGTTAAACTTCTTTCGGAAAACTTCCGTATCATTACCGATGCGTTTAAGACACCGCTCAAAAAGTACCACTATTTCCTTTACTATCGCGGACTCACTCAACTTGGTATGAATATGCCCGACCACGCCGAGGCGGATTTTAGGGCGTGCTTAGAAATAGACGCGCGTTTCGAACCTGCGCTTATGATGTTAAAAGGCATCGAAAACGCCAAAAACGAAGATAACGATAATTTAAATTAAGCAACTAAATTGCAATAGGGGTTTATTATGGAATACCGTATTTTAGGTAAAAACGACAGCGAGGCTGAAATTAATGCTTTCGTTACGGCGTGCAACAACGCTTGCGAGGCGAAATTTTTGCTCGCTGAAAAAAAGATTGCGGACGTACTTCGCACTATTGCGGACAGTCCTAGACTTTACGCGCAATTCCGTGGCGCGCTTTCAGGCTACGACCGTGTAGCAGAATTCCAAAAATCGCAAACCAAGGTGGGTGGAAGAAGTAAACTTTCCGTTCCACAAAATCAGTCAAAACTGATGGCTTACGTTTTTTGTTTGCTTATGGAAATAGACGCAGGAAAACGCTCGCTCCGTGAATTCTTGGACGAATATTTTTACCACACGAATCCCACCGAAGAATATGCTTTGTTTACGTCAGCACTTTTAGTACCTTTCCGTGACGTGACCGAATACGTCTTTTACAACGGAGTCGAGTCGTACGCCGACGAAGAAACGGTAGATAGCACCTTGCGCGAAACGGTAAAAAGCATGCTCCAAGAAATGAACTCGATAACCAACGAATCTTCGCTAATTTCGATGAAACTTAAACAAGAACTTTTTATGTTTGCTCGCGCGGTTGAAAGTTCGCTTACACCCAATAGAATTGATTTAATTAAACCGCTTTTGACGGGATATAAAAATACCGTGCTCTCCTCTCCGCTCCGCGACAGACTATCCCCCTATTTTGACAAACTTTTCCGTCTTCTTACAACCGCCGAAATATTGTAATAATTATTGAATAAACAAAAACGGGCTACCACGTGGTAACCCGTTTTTATTTTATTCTTGTATATTCTCTTTCATTAGCGCACGTTTGCCATACTTTTTTCGCCACGGGAAAATCATATAAATTAGCGAGATTATCACACCGGCTAGCCAACCTATCGGCCAACTCCACCACATTGCTGAATAAGTATTGAACGCATAAGCAAGCACGTAAGCAGACGCCACTCTTACGATCAAATCCAGTATTGTACTCGCCATAAATCCAGCCATCATTGCCGATCCTTTTAACGCGCAGTCGCATATTATCTTTACTGACAAAAACGCAAAGAAAGGCGATATTATCCACAACATTTCCTTGCCCACTTCTACAACCGCAACCGATACGCTACCATCCACAAACAACGCTACTAATTTATCTGCAAAAATAAAGGACAGCGCAGTCATCACAACCGTTATAACGCCAATCATCCAAGATGCACTCTTTACGCCTTGGCGCAAACGCTCTTTCGTGCCTGCTCCGATATTTTGAGAAACAAAAATCGTAAGCGCGTTACCCGTTGTAGAAACAATATTGATACAAAAAGTGTTTATCTTGATTGCCGCGCCGTATCCTGCCATTACTGTCGGGCCAAACGAATTGACTAAATTTTGAATAAAGAGTTGTCCTATCGACACCGTTGACATTTGTATCGTACTAGGAATACCTATTATCAAAATCTCTTTAAAGGACACAAGAGCGAACCTTTTGTACACTTTTCGACGGAACGTATATGCGAAAAGTGAACCAAAGACCATTTTTGTAGCATAAAACATAAACGCAAAAAAGGAGGTTATCGCGTCACATACAACAAAAACGAACTTAGCGAAACCTTTCTTATCCGAATAATCTTTTTTGCATTTTTGACGTTTTTCTTTGCCTAAATTTGTCAAAACGTACACAAGCACCAGCATTGACAAAATGCCTGCTACCGCTTGCGCAATAAGCGTCGCCATTGCTAGGCCATACACACCCATATTGAACACTACTAAAAAATAGATGTCGAGAGCAATGTTAAATAGCGTGGAAAAAATAAGGAAGAACAAGGGGATTTTAGAATTTCCCAACGACTGAAATATTGAATTGCACAAATTGTATATAAATACAAACGATATTCCTAGCGTATAAATTTTCAAATAATCCGCGCTATCACTTATTACGCTTTCGGGCGTAGATAAAAGTCGCAAAATAGGCTCGGTCAGAAAATATCCCGCGCACGTCAACACAAGCGCCATCAACAAAAAGAAGATAAATGCGGTGGAAATTGCGCTTTTTAATTTATTAAAATCTTTTTCACCATACAACCTACTCGTTACAACAGAACACCCTACGCTAAACCCTATAGCAAACGCCATAAAAATCATTGTCACAGGGAAGGACGCGCTAACTGCCGCCAAAGCGTTTTCGCCTAAAATTTGTCCGGCAATTACGCTATCCGCTACGTTATAAAGTTGTTGAAAACTAACCGATAAAATCATCGGCAGGGTAAAAACAATCAGAAGTTTTAACGGATTGCCTTTACTCATATCTTTTGTATTGCCCACTTTTTTCTCCTTGTATAGTCATAAAAACGTGATACTCGCTAAAAACGGAGCACCACGTTCCCTTCTGTTTTAAATTTCGACTCTAGATTCAAGCGCTCTAGTAAGCGTAACTTCGTCAGCGTATTCGATTTCGCTACCCATACTTACGCCCTGTGCAATTCGCGTAACTTTTATATCCATAGGCTTAAGAAGTCGCGCCAAATATACTGCCGTTGCCTCGCCTTCCACGTCGGGATTAGTCGCAATAATCACTTCTTTCACTCCGTCAAGACGACCAAGAAGTTGTTTTATTCTCAGTTCGTTAGGCCCTTTCCCTTCTAGCGGATTTAGCGTGCCACCTAATACGTGATAAACAAACGTGCGCCCTGCCACTTTCTCGATAGACAAAATATCTTTGGGCTGAGCAACCACGCAAATTACGCTATGGTCACGCATAGAACATATATCGCATACTTCCTTATCTGTAAGGTTTCCGCAAACGCTACAAAATCTTATGTCTTCTTTTACCTGCGTAATCGCCTCGACAAACTCTTTCGCGTCTTCTTCGCTCATATTCACCACGGCATAAGCATAACGCTGAGCAGTCTTTTGCCCAACCCCTGGCAATGCGCAAAACTTAGTTATTAGGCGTTGTAAAGCATCAGGATGGCGCATTAGAACATCCCACCCACGCCGGCAGGCATAAGTTCAGCCGAAAGCGCATCTGCCTCTTCGCTAGCAGCGTTAAAAGCAGCAACCAAAAGGTCTTCG
>JAZOUI010000205.1:0-11212 GCA_045658145.1 Pumilibacteraceae bacterium | reverse complement strand
GAGGGCAAGGGACTTGAGGTTGTTGACCTCGGCACAGACGTTTCCGCGGAGGCGTTTGTAAACGCTGCTATTGAGCAGAATTGCCAGATCATCTGCTGCTCGGCACTTCTTACCACCACTATGGGCGTTATGAAAGACGTTGTTGACGAGGCTGTAAAAGCAGGTGTTCGCGACAAGGTTAAGATTATGATTGGTGGCGCACCTATTACGGATGAATATTGCAAGCAAATCGGTGCTGACGCTTACACTCTCGACGCTGCAAGCGCTGCCGACAAAGCGGTTGAACTTTTAAGCAAATAAGATATGAAACAACTTGCTAAAAAACTTTTAGAAAACAAAAGTAAAACCGTACCTATATTATCTTTTCCCGCTACGCAGTTACTTGGCGTTAGCGTAAACGATTTGGTAAATTCTGCGGCCGTTCAGGCGCAAGCAATGCAAACGCTTGCATCTCGTTGCAACCTAGGTGCATCACTCAATATGATGGACTTATCCGTTGAGGCAGAGTGTTTCGGCGCGCCTATTCGTTTTTTTGAAGATGATATCCCCACCGTTGAAAGTCCTATCCTTTCCGAAAGTGCCGACGGGGAAAATTTACCCTTGCCCACTATCGGTAGTGGACGAACTGCAATCTATATCGACGGCATAAAAAAAGCAAAACAGCGCATAACGGGTATGCCCGTTTTTTGCGGAACAATAGGTCCATACTCTCTTGCAGGTAGGCTGATGGATATGTCGACGCTTATGTACGAGTGCTATGACAGCCCTGATGAAACACACGCGTTACTTGACAAAATTTCCACTTTTATCATAAATTATATCCTTGCACTAAAAGATGCCGGCGCTGACGGCGTGATTATGGCAGAACCCGTAACGGGCTTGCTTTCTCCGTCGCTTGCCGAAGAATTTTCTATGCCCTACGTCAAAAAAATTATTGATGCTGTATCGGACGAAAATTTCTTGTTCGTATATCACAACTGTGGTGGCGCAGTACCTAGTATGGCAGAGCAAATCGCATCACTTAATGCTGACGTTTACCATTTCGGTAACGCCATTTCCTTAAAAGATATCATTGAAAAAATGCCCCCTGATAGCATTGTAATGGGCAATCTCGATCCCGTGCTTTTCCGTGACGGAAAGGTAGAAGATATCCAAAACGGACTTCAAAAAATTTACGACGAGTGTTCACGTTTCCACAATTTTATGATTTCTACGGGCTGTGACGTGCCTGCTACGGCAAAGTGGGAAAATATCGACGCTTATTTTAAGAAAATAAACGAACTTTATGCATAAAATTACCATCGACAATCAAACTCTTATCGCTCGTGACGGCGAAATGCTTTCATCCGTGCTTATGCGCTACGGTATGGCTTTTGCGCACCCGTGCGGTGGAAGGGGCGTTTGTAAAAAATGCCTTCTTTTTGTTGATGGACAAGAACGTCTTTCTTGCCGTTATGCCGTGCATAGCGACGTTACCGTTACGTTCCCGTCCCCGATATCCATGCCACAAACAAACGTGGAAAACCTTAAAATGACGGGGGACGTATGCTTTGCTTTTGATTTAGGCACTACTACTCTCGCCTTGGCGGTCGTTCAGAAAAAGGACGGTAAAATCGCAAAAGTCATAAGTAGACATAACCCCCAGTCGGTATTTGGCGCAGACGTAATGACTCGCATTGCATATAGCGCAATCTCGCAAGAAAACGCTTACTCTTTACACAAAACAATAATAGATGCTATCAACGAAATGATTATTCAGTCGGGCGTTAGCGCAAACGAATTATTCGTTTCGGGAAATACCACTATGCTACACTTTTTGTTTGGTATCGACTGCACTTCTATCGGCGTTTATCCTTACACGCCTGCGTTTTTACAGTCAAAAAGGGTAAATGCTAACGAATTAGGCATTATCGGCGTAAAAACCGTCGTATCGCTAGACAATATTTCTTCGTTCGTAGGCGCTGATTTAACGGCAGGCGCTATACTTTTGCCCCCACCTAGCGACGAAAACAAGTACAACGTGCTAGTCGATTTAGGCACAAACGCCGAAATCCTTTTATACAACGCTCACTCGCTTGTATGCACGGCGGCGGCTGCAGGACCTTGTTTTGAAGGCGCGAATATATCGTGTGGTATGAGTTACGTTGACGGTGCAATCCACGCTTTTTCTTTGGACGAAAAAGGCAATAAAATTATCAAAACGGCAGGGGACGTACCCTCTCGTGGACTATGCGGCACGGGACTTGTGGACGTAATCGCAAGTTTGGTAAAGGCACAAATTATCGACGAAACAGGCTATATGGAAGACGACTACGTCATTGCGCCCGGCGTAACGCTAACGGGCGAAGACGTGCGACAATTCCAGTTAGCAAAATCCGCCATATCATCTGCAATCATCTCGCTAATGGAAACGGCAGGCGTGGATTTTTCGCAAATTGACACGCTTTATATTTCGGGTGGTTTTGCAACCGCTATCGACGTTAACAGCGCCGTAAGCGTAGGACTTCTCCCTTCAAAGTTAAAGCAAAAAACGCGCGCAGTAGGCAACAGTTGCTTGCTCGGAACGGCAAAATTCGCCTTTAAACGCGAGCCACTTCCCCCCTTCTTTTCTAACGCAAAATATATCGATTTATCCACAAGCAAGACTTTCAATAAACTCTTTATAGAAAATATGTATTTTTAAGGAGCAACATTATGCGATTAAGCCAAGAAACGATTAGATTATTAGAAGATATAGAAAAACGCATTGACCCCGACACCGAAACCGATTATGAAAATCAATGGCGTGACTTCTTGTTTGATAAATTTGATGGTGAAATTTTTCTTCCCAAACGCAAACTCACATCTTCTCACGGCACTACGCTTACCCCTATCAATATAAACGACGCTATTGCCGACTATGACCTTATGCTCCGCAGTCAGTTGAACATTATCTCAAATGCGCTTGCGAGCAAAACAGGCAATCTCGCTATTCGCGCAAACTACGGCACGGGCATATTAAGTTCGGTTTTCGGTGCTGAAATCTTTGTAATGGATTACAAACACAACACTCTCCCTACCACGCGCATTTTATCAGGCGAAGACGAGATTCGCGAAATTTTACAAAAAGGAATGCCTGATTTTAACGTCGGCTTTGGTAAAAAAGTATTCGAGTTTGCGCAATTTCTAAAAGATGCGCTTGCTCCCTATCCCAAAATTCAAAAATTCGTCCGCGTATATCACCCCGACCTTCAAGGTCCGCTAGATATCTGCGAACTTCTATGGGGTAGCGAGTTCTTCTACGCGATTTACGACGATCCGGATTTCGTGCACGATTTCCTCTCGCTCATAACGGATACGTATTCCGCATTTATGAAAAAATGGTTTGAGTTTTTTCCTGCAAGCGACGTCAATCCGCATTGGCAATCGTTATATTTCCGTGGAAAAATTCTTATCCGTAACGACAGCGCAATGAACCTTTCACCCCAGTTATACAAAGAATTTTCGCTCCCCTACGACAAAAAATTGCTCGACACATTTGACGGTGGCGCAGTACACTTTTGCGGACGTGGCGACCACTATATCCCTATTCTTTGCTCGCTTAATAACCTTTACGGTATCAATATGAGCCAGCCTGAGTATAACGATATGGAAACTATCTACCGCAACACCGTCGACAAAGGCATTAAAATACTTGCGTTTAACCCTGAACGCGCCCAAAAAGATAAAGTTAGAGCAGGCGCATTTAACCATAATTTAAGTATCTAATCTTTCATTTTTACAAGATTTTTGTAAAAACAACGCTATACGCACCCCGTCGTTTTGATTTTCGACGGGGTTTTTCGCATTTTTTCTATCCAAAACTATTCTACAAAAGTCTTTTTTAACATTTGACACGCGCCCACGCGTATGTTATAATATACTGTATTATAAATAAAAGTAGGTTGGCTATGAACACAGATTGGCACGTTTATTGGGTAGGTACGAGAAAAACAGACGTTTCGAGCGTTAAAGACGTTCCCTTTTATGGTACAATCACGTTATTTGGCGACGGAAAAGACAACAACTACGCGTACTGTTTGACCGACGGAGTAAATCGCGTCAACCACAACGTTCCCGACGACAAAGAAGACGAATATATTTTTAAAACTATCCAGGCGCTCATTGAAAAAGACGAGCGCTCGCGTTTCTATTTCTACAACCCCAACGCCGTTTATTACATCAAAGGTCTAGACGCTTACAAGGATTATTTCCTTAACGTGAACGATAGGGACGTAATGACGAACGCTAACAACAAAACCTTTTTCCAAACGGCATTAGAAGGTAAAGTTTCTCTTTTAACGCGCTATTTCGACGTACACCGCAACAACTGTGACTACTCTGCCCTTGTGGAAAAATTCGGTTGTGATGCTAGCACTAATCCACGTTTTGTGTTCCAAGCGCCTGTCGCTAGTGGTGGTAACGGCACTTACATTGTATCCAAAAACAACGTTGATGCCGTAAAAAATATGCTTTCGGGCGATAACAAATACATCGTTTCCGTTTATCGCGAAAACAATATTCCCGTAAACCTTCACGCCATAATTTTCGACGACGGAGTACTGCTCTCGCCTGGCTCAATCCAGATTATGAAAGAAGACGACAATCGACTTTTATATCGCGGAGCAGACTTTATCGGATATCGCCAAATCGACCAAAAAATGCGCGATAAATTTGTAGATAGCGTGCGCAAAGCGTGCGCAGTTTTCCGCGAAACAGGATACCGTGGCGTATGTGGTATCGACGGTATGATTTGTGGCGACGACGTAATTCTTCTTGAAATGAACAACCGTTTCCAAGCGTCAACAGGCTTACTTAATATGGGTTGCGCCGACAACGGCGTTCCGTCCACGCAAGCAATTACACTCGCGGCATTTGAAGGCAAGAGTTACAAAGATTACCTTGCATACGAAACTATGCAGGTAAATTACAGTAACTATTTCTTTACCGATAACGGCACGAAATTCCACTCGCAACATATACACAAAGTTGTAAATTCGTTGTTTACTTCAAACAAAAACAAGGACGCTTTCGTTTGCGAAATTGAAAACGACGGCTATGACGAAAATCAAAGCACAAACGCTCTCGCTTACCTTTACAGACTTGTTTTCAACACTAACATTGTTTCAATCAACGCGGACAAGTGCATCCAAATCAACGAAAACGTTTGCGAACCCGACAAAATAAACTGGTTTGACCATATCGATCCTAGCCAAAACTCAAACGTTCTTTCCCGTCCGCTGAAAGAAGTTCGTGACTACTACTTAAAACTCAAGGTTGCGCTTATGATGCAAGGCGTGGTTATTGATGACGACGCTAGAAAATTTATCGAGCAAAAAGGTGGTCTTCGTCCCGCTACCAACAATGCGATCGATTTGTTTATGTCCGTTCCTTACAACGGCGATACGAGCAAATATATGATTATCAATGCTCCCACCGACGTAAAGTTCATACAATTTTCGCCTTTTACCATTAGCCTAGAAGGTGACAAACTCTTCCTTTTCTATTACGGAAAACTTGTTGACAGAGTGGGCGTTTATCCGCTTGACCCGTTAGAAAACAACTATACAAAAGCCGATCCTGCTACTGGCAAAAAGTCGGTTAAGTACAGCGAAGTGGCGTTTTTATCCACGGATAGACTACGCGTCCACTTAACTAACAGTTGTATTTTCAAAACCACAAATTGCAAAACGGGCGAGTACGAGGGGTGTCATTTCTGCAATATCGCAAAATCTAGCGACGTTTTGGATTTAAGAAATATCGAAGAAGTCGTCGAGCATTATTGTAAGTTAAGTGGCAATCTTAGGTTAAAACATTTCCTAGTAGGCGGACAAACTGCGCCTGCAAGCGACAAAGAAAAAATTATCGACATAATAAAAATTATTCGCAAGCACGCTAGATTTGCTCCTATCTATGCAATGGTAATTCCTTACCCAAAGGAAATGATCAAACAGATGTACGAGGCTGGTATGAACCAACTTTCGTGCAATATCGAAGTTTTCGACGATAAAATCGCGAGAAAATATATGCCTGGCAAACGCGCCACGTCAAAAAACGCATACGTTGACACCTTAAAATACGCCACTACTCTTATGGGCAGAACGGGTAACGTCAGAAGTATGATTATAGTGGGACTTGAAACGCGTGAAACTTTTATTGCCGGCATTAAGGAATTAGCGCAAAACGGAATTCAGCCGATTTTATCGGTATTCCGTCCCCTGCCCGACACTCCGCTAGGTGAAATGAACGCTCCGTCAATGATGCAAATCGCATCAATTTATCGCGAGGTTCAAGATATTTGTAAAGAAAACGGCTTGCTTGTAGGTCCTGAGTGTGTAAACTGCCAAAACAATACACTTGCTCTTCCGTCTTGGATGGAAGAATAACAAAGGAGGAAAATTATGGATAAAAATACCACCACTCCCAAGAAAAGAATAAGCAGGCTTATGCGCCTACTTGATAACGGTGAAGGCAAACAATTTTCAATGGGCGCAAAAATAGCGTCTATCGTTGCCGGTATCGTCTTAATCGTTGGTGTTTTATTTACTATCATTTGTTCCACTTTACCCAACATCCCGGCAATAGGCTCGTCCATTGTGCGCGACATTAATATTCTACTGATTTCAACAAACGCGACACTTATAGGACTATACGTTACCGCCTTTATCTTCCTTAACGACTCGCTCAAAACACGCGTAAAGGAAGATCCCACGATTACCGAAGCGGTACAAATTATCTTGCACGACTACCGCAGAAATATGTTTATTATTTCCTTAGGCACGATAATCACTATCTTGCTTGAAATAGTAAATAATATTATGCTTGGTGGCCCGGACGTAAGCGACATTGACAACTTGTTTATAACCGTTTCCGATTGGCGTTGGCTTTTCTTCGTTCTCGTAACGGTATGCTCCATTTTCGTCACCGTTTGGATTATCAGTAGCAGTAGCGACATAACCAACAGCGACGGTCTTATTGCGACGCAATCAAAAAAGAACCTTCGCGAACACGAAAAAGCAATCCTTGAAGATTTAGAAAAAATCGTTGCTGACGAAAACGTTCTTTCTCCTTCTCTTTTCTCGCAACTTCGCGACAAATACCACGAGTATTCACGTCAAACGACGGGGGACGTATTTGCTTGTTTTACAGGAAAAGATATCCTAGACTGTTTCTCGGACGGCAATGATAAATCAAAATCTCAAAAGGAAAACAACAGCGAAACCACGGCTGAAGATAGCGACAAAGGTTACAGTTTCGCTCTTGCTTATCACAAAGTAAAAAAATCCAACCCGGAAATGTGCTTGAAAAAATGCATCGCGGATTACACGTCCGACAAAGCGGATTTTGAAAAAAGATTCCCCACTTCCGACTCTATTCTTTTTATCGGTAAGAAAGCGCGCTTTATTCAATCAATGGTTGCAAAGATTTGCGACAACAACATTGACAAGTCCATTATGAACGCCGACTTTATTCATCAAAGTATGGAATCGGGCTTTAAATGGCTATATGCTAGCGAGCAATTTGAAAAGAACGATTCGACGACGGCGGTAGTTATTGACGTACGCGACGCTAACCGTTTCCTTGACCACATTAAATATCGTATCATTGCGGATATTTTGTTCGAAGAACTTCCCTATAGTAACGAAACGGTAGAAAGCCTTTTTGCTCAAGTTTGTGATTACTTTAACTCTACCGATACCGCAGGCAAGCAAAACTGGGTATCCAACATTGAAGAAAACGAAAAAATTGACCTTCTTCGTGAAAAAAAGCATAGGATTTCTAACTACAAGAAAAATATGCAAACTATAGTTGCTCACTTTTTCGAAGGATATCGTCACATAATGGGTTATCGTGACGCAATGGTCCATTTCAGTCAGTACACCAAAAAGGACAAAAAGAAAAAACGCGAAGAAGTTATTTCTCTTCTTAACGCGCGCAAGGTAAACATTTACACCGAAATTTTAAAGCGCGTACTTGTTGATAGATTTACTTCTTTTGTAAAAACGGACGACCTTAACCTTGGTAACTCGACGCTTGATAAGGGCTGGTTCAATTATTCCGAATTTACAAAAAGTAACTTCACCCACTCTACTTTCCGTTTTGCTCGCATTGAAAACGCTATTATGCGAAACTGTGACCTTTCCACCTGCTCGTTCATTAACGCCGACGCTAGTGGAACAGACTTTAAGGATAGTAACTTCTCCTACTCCAACCTTACCGGTATGGATTTAACGGAAACTATTCTTGATAATGCCCAAATGAACTCCGTACTTCTCCGTGACCGACTTATTGATAACTACGACGCTGGTATGTATATGTTAATCAATAATCTTGACACGGCGCAAAACAAGTACTGCAACGAACTAAAAAGCGAATTAATCGAAAGGTATTCTTGGCTACACGATAACGGTGAATTCGACATCAACAATTCACTTTCTTCTTTCCAAGAAATCATCAAAGACTTGATTGTGGATAAAGCGGACTATAACGTTAAAATTAGCGAAACGGACGAGGACGTATCCCTTCAAAATGAAAATGGTGAATTTATTTTGACACAAGCGCACGAGCGCATAAGTGAAAAAATAGACAACTTCTTAAAATACCATAAACACTATAAAATTAGCAAAAAAGTTAGCGAGGCTATCCCCGAAGCGCGTAAAATTGAGGCTAGAGAAAGAAAAGACGCCGACGGCAATCCTATAACTTCAAATAAGACTAGACGCGAACAGTTGTATGGTAAAATTAATTTTAACGTTGCTACGCTTATGTCGGCATCAGCCAACAAAGTTACAATGAAAAACACCGACTTTAGTTACGTCAATATGGACAGCGCGTCCTTCTATGACTCTGAACTATCTAACGCTGAAATGTATCACTCGAAGGCTCGTGGAACACTTTTTATGGAAACCAACCTCAACGACCTTGACGCGTATTTGTCGGATTTTTCAAGCAGTAACTTCACCGAGGCAAACCTTATCAATGCTAATCTTATCGACTGTACGGCAACAGGATGCAACTTCACGCGCGCGCTTATGATAAACACGCGTATCGTAAATTCGCTAGACAATTTGCCTAGTCAGTATCCGCGCCTTTATATGGAGCGTTTTACCAAAAAAATCGGTGACGAAGAAGATCCTATCTATACCGATATCTTTACCGCAAGCGACTCGGAATACTTGCTTTCGGACGACAAGCACAACAGATACGTTGACGTTGATACTAATAAACCCACCGCTGATCCAAGCCGTGCAAAAACGCGTAAAATTACCGACTTAGAGCACACGAAAGACAATCGAGCATATACCGACTGTACCTTTAGCGATATTATCGCGAACGAACTTTTTGCGCTTAACGTAAACTTCAACCGTTCAAACTTCACCAAAGCGTCCCTTAAAAACTGCCTTATTTACAACTCGCTTATGCGTTGGTGCGAATTTGAAAAAACTTCCTTTAACAACTCGCTCGCGTACGGCGTTTCGTTCTTCCAATCGAATTTTACTAATGCAAGTTTCTCGCGTGCTAAAATCTATGGTTGTGAATTTTCTAACGTTAACCTTTCTTCAACGCGACTTATTTCGGCAAACATTTCTAAATCCATTTTTGAAGAAAGTAACTTCAACGGCTGTAACTTCGCAAGCGCAGACGTAAACAACTGCTCTTTTAGAAAATGCAACTTCGCAAAAATTAATATTAGCGGATGTACTTTCAAAAACTGTTATTTCTGCGAAGTGGATTTCTCGGGCGCAATCGGACTGGACGAGGCAACGTTTATTAACTGCGTATTCTATCGCAAGAACGAAAATGCCGATCCTAATCGCGAACATATCGTTCTTAATACGGAAGAAACAAAGAAGAAAGTTCTTGTTTACAAGGAAAATACTTCTTCGAGTAATAATGACGTTTTCGATCCCTTTAATCTCAGTTACGGCTCTTTTAGTAATGAAAATAACGTCCTTGAAAAAACGCCTAGATTCTCGACTAGATAGTTTGAAAATAAAGTTTTTTCACAATTAGGCAATTTCATTTGACAAAAAGTGAAACTTTTATTATACTCTATCGTGCAAATAACATCTCGCCCTCGAAAAAGGGCGAACTTCGGGGTGTAGCGCAGATGGTAGCGCGCATGGTTCGGGACCATGAGGTCGTGGGTTCAAATCCCGTCACTCCGACCAAAAAAAGAAACAGGCTGATATGCCTGTTTTTCTTTTTTGTCGAAGTTCTCGGGATTGTGAACGAAATTTTGCTTGTAAAATTTCAGTTCACGAACCAACGCGTAGTGTTTGTTCCAAAGGATTTGCATAAGGCGCAAATCCGCCTTCCCGTCATCTATAATTTTTTATTCACGCTTTGCGTAAAATAGCAAGGGAGCGTAGCGACCGTTCTCCCCGCAGGGACATTAAAAAAGAGCAGACTACCCTAGTCTACTCTTTTTCTTTTATTCGTCTTTTTGTTTGTTTATAACCTTTTTACACCAAGTGCGCTTTCCGCATTTGGGGCACTTTAAGTGGCGCGTAAATCCTGCGTGCATTGCATTAAGCGCCTCGGAATACGAAGGCACGAATTCGTGACCACAGTTTTTGCACTTGTACGCGCCCACGCTCACTTCGAGTTTTAGCGCGTAAAAGCACGGGATTAAAAATACTACGCAAAGTGCAATTATCGCAACGAGTTGCCATGCTCCTTCGGGCACGAAAAACGCAACGAGAATAAGTCCGCCCAGTAAAGCAATTATACTTACTACCATAATCACCCACATAGCCGTCCAAATAGTTTTGTTTTTCTTCGCGATTTCATTTGCCATCGCAAGCAAAAGTTGTTCGGTATTTTGCTCCTCTTTTTGCATTTTCGTACCGTTAAGCAATTCGTTAACGCTGATATCTAAAATTGCGCAAAGTTCAAGCATAATAGCCGAATCGGGCATTGACTTACCCCTTTCCCATTTAGAAACTGCCTTGTCCGTAACAAAAAGTTTTTCAGCAAGTTGCGACTGTGTTAAATTTTTGCTTTTTCTTTGCTCGGTAATAAACTTACCTATCTTTAATTGATCCAATGCTTTCGCTCCTTTATTTTCTCCTTACATCCATTATATCCATTTTTTCAAAAAAAGTAAACCTACCGTTAGTTTAGTTCGCTTTTTGCTCAATTTTGCAAAAACGGGCTACTACGTTATACCTCGTTTACAATTTGCACCTTG
>JAZOUI010000204.1:0-6787 GCA_045658145.1 Pumilibacteraceae bacterium | reverse complement strand
TAAAAAAAGAACGGGTTCCGCCCGTCGCTTTTATTAGGGATTTTTTTAAGCGCATACGTTTCTATTCTTTTAAAATGGCGTTAAAATCAGTTGACACGATAGCGTAAAAATATTATTATAAACGTAACAGCACGGAATTTTTAGGAGCGAATTATGAGACAATACGGGGACGGATTACAAGACGATACTATAAAAATCCAAAGTTTACTAGACAAAGGTGGCGTTGTCAATATAGACAACGGCGATTATTTTATTTGTAAAACTCTTATTATCCACTCCGACACAAAACTCGTTTTAGCACCTAATACTAGGCTAATTTTAAAAGACAACGCTAGATGCTCGCTCATTGAAAACGAGCATTTCAGGGGTGGTGGCAGGGACTATAACATCCAAGTAATAGGTGGAATTTTTGACGGAAACTCGGATAACCAAGGATTTGACTGCTACGACTTAATAGAACATAGAAACGATTTTTCGTATGATCCCGATAGATATAGTGGCAAGTTAATTCGTTTTTGCCACGTGGATAAAATAGCGCTAAAAGATTTGACCGTTCGCAACCCAAACGGATACGGAATACAAATCGGCGATACCGTAGATTTTATAGTAAAAGATATCTTCTTTGATTACAACTGGCACTACGGCTGTACCGACGGCGTGCATATTAACGGCCCTGCTTATAAAGGCGTGATTGAAAATTTGTCGGGCACGACTAACGACGATATGGTTTCACTAACGCCCGTTGACGAGCAACACGCCGAGTGTAGCGAAGGCGAAATCAAAAACGTAATTATCCGTAACGTTACCGCAAATAACGGCTATTCGGGCGTAAGACTTTTGTCCTGTGGAAATTATCCCCTAACGCAAATTAAAGTTAGTGGCGTTTACGGTGATTACCGACATAATGCCGTCCTTTTAGGTCACCACTACGCTCGCCCTAGCGACACGCGAAACTGGTTCGACGATATCGTTATAGAAAACGTTCGTGCAAACAAAAGTAGCACTCCGCTTGATAATTCTTGCTTTACACTTTGGGAAGAAGGCGCGATTGAAACTCTTCCCGTGATTTGGCTATTTAACGATATAAATATCGGAAAAATCACGTTTAAGGACATTTGCCGTAACGAGACGGCAAAAACTCACACTTCTCTACTTAAAATCGAAAAGGACGTAACCGTGGATACACTTTTATTAGACAACGTTCACCAAACGCTAGTAGATGGCTCTGACGGAAAACTACTAGAACGGAACGGAACTATTAAAAACCTAGTTAAAACAAACGTAAACGAATAAAACAAAAACTCCCCTGAATAGTTTCAAGGGAGTTTTTTATTAATGATTGATTGTTAAAAACCGAATTTTTCTTTTAAGAATTCACGGCTGATGCGTGCGTCCTCAAAGGGATCGCCGTCGTACCATTGGTCTTTTTCGTAAATAACGTAAGAAATATTGCTCTTCTTTACAGCGTCAACGATAGGCTCGAAGTCCTGAACGCCCTTACCAAGAGGCATAAACTTGAATGCCGTCTCAGCCTGCGTTTTCTTTCTTTCAATTTCCTTGCCGTTCTCGTCGATAAGCGCGTAAACAGCGCCACCGCCCATTTCAGTCGCATAGAAGTCCTTAAAATGAACTAATTCGCTACGATTAGCGTATTTATTAACGTATTTTACGGGATCTTCACCACCGTATTTTACCCAGCAAAGGTCAAGTTCGGGCTTAAGCAACGTTTCGTCAACGTCGGTGTAAAGACGGTCGAGAATATACTCGCCACCCTCTTTTTCAAACTCAAAATCGTGGTTATGGTAACCAAGCGTAATGCCGTTTTCTTTCAAGAATTCGCCCGTCTTTTTAAGCTGGGCAACGAACTGTGCGTACTTTTGCTCGTCGTGGAAAACGGTTTTATCCATCCACGGTACTACGCTATGTTTTACGCCAAGCGTCAAGAGATATTCAACCATTTGCTTTGCGCTTTCGTCGTTTAAGTACGGATCAATGGACTGATGCACGGAAATAGGAGTAAGATTGTATTTATCGCAAAGCGCCTTTACTTCGTCTGCACTCTTATCAAAAAATCCTGCAAACTCCACGCAATCATAGCCCATTTCGGCTACTTTTTTAAGCGTTCCATCCATATCCTTCGCCATTTCGTCGCGAAGAGAATAGAGTTGGATACCTACTCTAATTTTCTCCATAATTACACCTCGGGAATTTCAACGGTGATTTCCTTGCCTGCCTCAGCCGACTTGATAATACCATCAATAATAGCCTGGTTAATAATAATTTCTTCCGTGGAAACAGGTGCTTTGCCACCCGTGATAATTGCGTCAAAGAAAGAACGAATCTTCTCGTAGAATACGCCGTTAGCAGGAGCAGGCAAAATGGGTATTACGGTTTCTACCTGAGATTCAGCCATTTCGCTGTAAATCTTCATAGGTCCACCTACCGTACCGTTCCAGCATTCCGTCGAAGGAATACGGAGCGAGCCTTTCGTACCCATAATAATAGTGTCGCCAGGGGTGTCAAGGTTCATTGCCCAAGCAATTCTAAAGTCAAGGATAATTCCGCCTTCAAGACGAACGAAACCTGCTGCAAAGTCATCAACGGTGAACGCCTTAGAATATTCTGCTCTCTTTTCCTTTGCATAACCACAGTAGTTGGGATCTTGACCAAACCAAGCAGACTTGTAACCACTTATGGTAAGGGGCTTGGGATAACCGATAGCGTTGAGCACCATATCAAGCGAATAGCATCCGATATCACCCATTGCGCCGATACCTGCCGTTTCATCAGCAATAAAGGAAGTACCGAAAGGCGTAGGAATACCTCTTCTTCTACCACCACCCGTTTGGATGTAATAGATTTTACCAAGGATACCCGATTCAACGATTTCCTTGATTTTCTTCATATTGCCGTCCATTCTGGGCTGGAAACCGATAGAAAGGATTTTACCGCTTTCTTTTTCCGCCTTTCTCATCTCAACTGCCTCGTCAAGAGTAACGGACATAGGCTTTTCGCAAAGTACGTTTACGCCCTTTTTAAGCGCATAAATACTGCACTCAGCGTGAGTACGGTTGTAAGTACATACGGATACAGCGTCAAGGTCGGTTTCCGCGTCAAGAAGTTCCTTGTGCGAAAGATAGCATCTTGCATCCGTGAGATTCCACTTTTCAGCAAAAGCCTTTGCTTTTCCAGGAACAAGGTCGGCAAGGGCAACGATTTCAACGTCTTCCATCTTAAGCATTTCGTTCGCGTGCGCTTCTGCAATCCAACCAGTACCGATAATACCTACGCGAAGTTTTCTACCCGATTTGATTTCTTCTTTAGCGGGAGCATTCTTGAATTCGTCCATAATGCTCAAGCTGTCTTTCTTTTTGCAAGCCATTTATATTTTCCTCCAATTAGATTTTACTTTGTTAATATAATTATACAACAATATATTGCGCTTTTCCTATCATTTTTCTATAATTGATTTTCAAATATTGACTTTTTTGTAACTATTTAAAATTTTTATTTTCAAAACAGTACATATCCTAATTCATTGATACAAACTTTGCTCTATCGCCACTCATGTCCCAAATAGTAGGATCAAAAGCCGATATATCCACGTTCGCATCACTAAGCGTATAATCTATCGGGATAGGATCAATCGGACATTGTTTTTCGTATTTTTGTTGCGCGCTATAATAAGGCGTAAACACGTATACGTTTTCGCCTTCGCCATAACCCTGATGATTAACGTAAGATGAAAGTCTACCTGCAGTTTCTAACGTTTTTCCACCGTCGTCATACACGATTACGTTATTCGCCACAAAAACGGCAGCACCGTTTATAATAAGCGCACCACCTTCGCCGTCTTTACGATTATCCGTTTTTATCGTGACAAAAACGTTTTTAAGTTCGCCCCAGAAAGAAACGGCTATCACGTTAGACCAAGAATGTTCGCCCAGCGTCACGTCGATAAAGGCAACGTTTTTCACAACAGCGTCCTTGTTTCCATGTCCTAAGATTCCGCCTACGCCGTAAACGCCACCCTTTATATAATGACCGCGTCCATCAAAAGTGCCGTAAAATCCGGCTTTGCCTTCTTCCCAAATACGTCCACCTACATGGTTGTTTTTTGAAAGTACTTCTGCACTTCCTAAGTCTATATCCGAACCAAGCACGTAATATCCCGTCCACTCGTCCTCGGTAAAATTACTACCCCAAAGTTCCCAAGTGTGCGAACGAGTATAGGGCGAATATTGTTTCATATTATTTAAGTCGTTAACGTTGTTTATTATTTTAGTGACAAACGTCACGTTTGCGCTTATGGTAATTTTTTTATCATCATCTAAGCTGTCTTTAGGTTGGGAAATAACGGTAAGAATTCCTTCTCCAAAAAGATCTTTTATCTTGCTTTTCGTTATAACAACGTTACCGTTTTTCTCGCTCCAAGCCCCTGACGGGAGAGAAACGTCGTTAAATAAAACGTCGCTTACTCCGTTTCGCGCAAAACCGTGAAGGTTAACCGTAAACGTACTATTTCCATCGTTAATATCCACGTCACCGATATCATCTAGCGTATAAGAAGTACGCTCAAACGTCACGAAAGACTTTTCTACTTGAATTCCGTTTATAGCAGTATTTTGGATAGTAAACTTTGTACCTGCTGCAACCGATTGCGCCACGGTAATAATTCCTTGTTGCGTTTCAGCGTCATAAACATAGTTTATGCCGTTAATATCTTCTAAAAGTTTAGATTGCTCTAACCACGCGGTATTTAAACAAGTTACGATTGCGCTTTCGCCAACGATTATACCACTTTCAGCGTCTTTGAGAGTAATATATGCTTTAATGCAATTTTCAATTTCCGTTTTAGCAAAATCAGCCCATTTAGCATCAGCGCCTTCACCTGCAATCCAAGCAAAGTAATCATCTGCCGAAGTAAACGCTTTTAACGTTTCTGATTCATAATTTTTTGCGTTAGTCAAATCCACACGACCTACGTTATAGTTCGGCGTGGGCGTTCCTGCAAGTTGAAGAGTAATCGTATTTTCAAATTCTAGATTACCGCCGTCACCATATAAAATACTTGCGTATTTATCGTCTGAAAGCGTATTATCTTCCAACACTACGGCTATATTGTTAAACGTAGCAGTTCCCGTGCCCTTACACACCAACAAACTAGTTACGGCCCAGTTTGCGCCACCGCCTAAAATTTTACCGCTAATAAAGATATTTTCCAGTTTTCCTGCAAAGCCCGTAACTAAAAATCCACCGTTTCCCGACATAGTAGCGTTGTAAAAACGTAAATTTCTAATTATTGCACTCTCAGTCGTCGATGCGAAAATACCGCCGTTAGAGTTCGTTTCATCTAGGTTGTAAACAACGTGGTTTTGTCCGTCAAGAACGCCTGAAAAACTATCAAACCAACCGCCACTACCCCAGTTACCAAACTTCATATCTATGCCCGTTGCATCAATATCCGCACCGAGAACGAAATATCCGTCGTAAAAACTTCCCGCTTCGCCAGGTTTACCGTTAGCAAGCGTAAGGTAGTCGTACATATTTGCAAACTCGTCTGCCGTTTTAATAACTTTGGATGCGAGAACAAAATTTACTTTATAAGAAACGTTTTCCCACTCCAAAGCAAAACTTTTTTCGCCGATTGTAACGTCCGTTTTCTTTATTAAAATATCGTCGCCACTCACGGTAAATGGAATCTCAGTTTGATTTGCTAAATCTTTAACTTTGACTACGTTTGAAGTCTTAAATGCAGAATCGATACCGTCGTCAAAGTTAAACGCAATCGTTTCGCTATTATCAGCATTACTATCCACAACGTCAAACTTGTATTCGCTCTCCACAATCGGTTTTTCAACCGTTACAGGAATTGAATAAACGTATTCATCTCCATAAGACGTGAAAATAACGTCAATCGTTGTACTTCCTACGCCAACCGCTTTTATCAATCCTTCGCTTACTGTTGCAACACTAGCGTCCCCTGTTTGCCACTTGAGCATAGGATTTTCTAGCAAAATATCGTTAAGCACTACCGACAAATCCACTTGCGCGCTAGTAACGTAGTCGTTGATTTCACTAGTACCTAGCAAAACGTCCGTGATACTAGACGTTATAATTATTTTTGGCTTTACCGTAATTTCTATAAAGGACGTAGTAACGTAGCCGTAAATACTTGTCGAAACGTTTATTTTAGTTTTGCCTACACCTTTTCCCGTTACCTTTCCTTTGTTACTTACTTCTAAAACTTCTTCGTTTTCGCTCGCAAAAGTAAATTTAGCGTTAATCGTTTTGTTGTCGTATTTAAGCACAGGCTCGATTTCAAAACTTTCGCCCACTTTTATAGTGTCGTTTACGTCGTTAAACGTCAATCTAGGCAAATCACCGTTTGACACGACGATTACCTGACAAGTAGCAAAAATGCCGTCAGCCATTGCGCTAATCGTTGCAATGCCTTCACTACGCCCCATTACCTTGCCCATGTTTGTCACGGTAACCATTTTCTCATCTGAACTTAGCCAAATTACTTCACTATCAATATTCTTTTTCGTAGCCGTTAGCGTAAACGTTTCGTTCACGTTTAACACGAGTACCGTTTGGTCAAGCGTCAAACTACTCTCGTTTTCGCTAGGCTCCTGAGTAGAATTGCAAGCAAAAAATATCCCCATAGAAAACAGGAACGTTATCGCTAAAATCACAATTCTAAAAAATTTCTTCATCTTCTCACCATTTTAAGTTTATACAAAGTATGTAATAATACACTATATATAAATATACCATACTTTTT
>JAZOUI010000203.1:0-2951 GCA_045658145.1 Pumilibacteraceae bacterium | reverse complement strand
CGTACTCACAAAATCGGACGGTTCACTTTTATGCGCGTGGTCCGGAAAACGTACTGCGCACGTTGACCCTTTTGGCAAAGTAGTCGCATCGCAATCCACGGACGGTGGTTACACTTGGGGCGAAAACTACGTAGTAATAAACACTCCGCTTGACGACCGTGATGCAGGTCTTACACAGTTAAACGACACGATTTATCTCACTTCCTTTAACAATTCTCGCGCACAACAACGCTTGTATGCGAGTTGGTCGAATAAAACTCCCGAAGTTTTACAACCCTACTGGGATTATCTCGACACCGTAACGGACGAGCAAGAAAAACGCTATCTCGGTCCTACGCTAGCAACGTCTACCGATGGTGGCTTTACCTTCACCGACCCCGTGGTAATGCCTATCACCTGTCCGCACGGCGTATTGAAGAAAAAAGACGGCTCTCTCCTTATGATAGGTCGCGCGTTCAAAGACACGGCAGACGCATCATTTGAGTACCTGCCCGAAGGCATTTACGCTATGGACGTTGCTCCCGACGGCACTCAAAGTAAGCCTAGACTTATCGTAAACGCTATGGACGGATATCTCGTTTGCGAACCCCACGCTATTGATTTAGGCGATAAAATACTGCTTGGGCTTCGCGTTGAAAAGCAAGGCTTGTTTACCATTTACCACTCATACTCCTACGACGGTGGACTTACTTTCACAACGCCTATGCCTACGGGCTACGACGGCTCACCGCCCCACTACTTACAGCACTCATCAGGCGCAGTTGTACTTACTTATGCTAGAAGAAAAGCACCCTTCCCACACATCGCGCGCATTTCTACAGACGGCGGAATAACCTTTAGCGAAGAAATCGTGCTATCCGGCAGCGCACCCGATAGCGATATCGGCTACCCGTGTACTTGTGAAAACGCTAACGGCGACCTAGTTACCGTATTTTATAAAAAAGGCACACATAACCAACTCAACTCAATCGAATACGTAATTTGGAGAATAGAACAATGAAAAAAAGATTTTTAGTTCCTATCATCACACCTTTTAACGAAGACGAAAGCGTAAACTACGACGCATTAGCAAAACTTACCCGTGCCGTGCTTGACAGCGGTGCAGACGGTATTTACGCGAGCGGAAGTTCAGCCGAGTGTTTCCTCCTCAACGAAGAAGAACGCAAAAAAACTCTTGAAACGGTAATCAAGGCTGCTGACGGAGCGTTCGTTATGGCGCACGTGGGTAATATCGGTAATAAAATCACGGTGGAACTTGCCCAGCACGCTAAACAAGCAGGCGCAAACGCTATTGCATCCGTACCCCCGTTCTACTTTGCATACCCCTTTGAAGGCATCAAAAGTTACTATGCCGATATGGCAAAGGTGGGCTTGCCCGTAACCGTTTACTCGCTCCCTGCGCGCACTCGTAACTTTACGACCGAAGAATATAAGGAACTTATGTCTATCGACGGCATTGACGGAATTAAGTTTACGGATACTAACTACTTCGCTATGCAACAAATCATTGCGCACACGGGTAAATTCGTGTACAGCGGTTGCGACGAGTGCTTTATTTCCGCTCTCGCCCAAGGCGCAAACGGAGCAATCGGTACGACGTTCAACTATATGATGGAAAATTATATCGAGATTTACGACCTTTTCCATAAGGGCGAAAATGAAAAAGCGCTTGAAATTCAACAGCGCTCCAACGCCGTAACGGCGGCGTGTCTTAACAACGGTGGACTTCCTGCGTTCAAGTATTTAACTACTCTTCGCCACGGAATTGACTGCGGAACTAGCAGAAAACCCTTTATGCCGTTGACGGACGAACAGAAAAAATATCTTGAAAAAGTGGCTATCGAGTACGGCGTTTTGAAGTAATAAGCCGTAAATAGTAGCGATTTTCACTTCCAAAAAAACACTAAAAATAGCAAAACGGACTACCACATGGTAGCCCGTTTTGTTTTAGCAATGAGGATTGCCGTCCGCCCATTCTGCATAACCTGGTAAATCCGCGTCCGATAACCCCCCTATCGGGTATGGAACATTGCCCCAAAAATTTACTGTAATTTTCAAACAATCTTCTTCACTTAATATTTTTTGTTCAAAATCAATCTTATCCTTTCCCAACTGATTGGTTTGGCACGAATAACAACAGTAGCGTTCACGTATTTTTAATATTTGCAAAATTCCTTCGTCAGTCAACACACCATAATGTCCATCTGCATAATATTTTTTTGAATCCTTATATCCCAGTTCAGTATATATACTTTTACCAAAAAAGCCAAACCTACCATTTGTAGAACCAGCAACCGAATCCATCACGTAAGTATCATTATGCACTAGCACTATAAAATAACGAAATAAACTTTCGTGTGTTCTTTTAGTGTCATAACCCAAATGCGTGCACGTAAATTTATTACTATGAATCAATGCAATTTGATGTGCTACTTCTTTACATTCATCACCGCAAAATTCAAACTCAACTAAAAATTGTCTTGGTGTGCTCCCATCAAACTGATATAGCACGTCAATGTAGATATCCTTAACGTGTCCTTTCTCAATTTCATAGCGAAGTGCATATTCGGTTATATTCCGTATTCTTTCAATATGTTCTTCTATAGTATACTGTGAAACGAATGGTTGTGGATCTTCATCTGGTTGACAGGCAAAGCAACAAAGTGTGGACATCAATGCTAATACAAATGAAATTATTCGTTTCATTTTTTAATTTCCCCCTTAATAAATTATTTTTTGCCAAATTTCTTTGGCTTTTATATATTTATTATACAGTAAGAATTATACGCTGTCAATAGGTTTTTAAAATTTTTTGCATAAATAAAAAACGACGAGAGAATATCTCGTCGTTTTTATTCAAGTAATTAAAATTACTTAAGTTCAGCGGTAGCGCCTGCAGCCTTAAGCTTTTCAGCAGCTTCGGTAGCAGATTCCTTAGAAAGACCTTCCTT
>JAZOUI010000202.1:0-1698 GCA_045658145.1 Pumilibacteraceae bacterium | reverse complement strand
GTAAGTAACGCCACCTACCGATTCGTATACACCCATTTCTTCCGTTTGCTGTACGATAGTTGCGATATCAATAGGCTTGTCCTTCCAGTAAAGTTCAAGCATTGCTTGGAAAATATCACGGTGCGCCGGTTGATAAAAGTCATCCGGTTTTACTTCGCTAAGCACGGTTATAGGTGCATCTTCGTTTATAAACAAACATCCCAAAAGCGCCTGTTCCGCCTCGTCGTTATGAGGCAAAATTCTCGCTTTTACGTTAGGATGATTTTGCACTTTGTCATTTCTTCTCTGAGCCATATTTGTCTCCTTTTTTCTAAAAACCACAGGGGACGTGGTTATGCGTTTAACATTTTCTTCTTATATTCTGCTTTTGCACGGAGCGACGAATCAAGTATCTTTTTTCTAACTCTCAAACTAGTGGGAGTAACTTCTAGCAGTTCGTCGTCGGCAATAAATTCAAGGCATTGTTCGAGCGAAAGCGTAACGGGCGGAACTAACCTAAGCGAATCATCAGAACCCGATGCACGCATATTGCTCATTTGCTTACGCTTGCATACGTTTACAACGATATCTCCACCCTTAGGATTCTCGCCAACAACCATACCTTCATACACTTTAACGCCCGGACCAATAAACAACGGGCCACGTTCTTGCGCGTTAAAAAGTCCGTACGTTATGGATTCGCCTGCCTCGTACGCCACGAGCGAGCCACAACTACGACGTTCGAAATCGCCACGGTATTTATCGTAACGGTCAAACACGGACGTAAGTATTCCTTCACCTTTCGTGTCCGTCAAAAACTCGGATTTATATCCAAACAAGCCACGGCTAGGCACGGAAAATTCAAGGCGCATACGATTGCCAAAAGGCGTCATCGTCTTAAGTTCGCCTGCTCTACTTCCCATCTTTTCCATAACAACGCCCACCGCCGTTTCGGGAACGTCCGCTACCAACGTATCAATAGGTTCGCAAAGCACACCGTCAATTTCTTTAAGCAAAACTTTGGGCATAGATACTTGGAATTCGTATCCTTCACGGCGCATATTTTCAATCAAAATCGAAAGATGCATTTCGCCACGACCACATACGGTAAACGCCTCGGACGAGTCGGTATCGCTTACTTTTAGCGACACGTCGCGAATTTGCTCTTTGTAAAGTCGAGCGCGCAAATGACGGGAGGTAACAAACTTTCCTTCCTTGCCTGCGAGCGGAGAATCGTTTACTGAAAAAGTCATTTCAACGCTAGGTTCTGAAATCTTGGGGAACTCAATCGCGCTAGGATTAGTAGGATCGCAAAGCGTATCGCCGATTGATACGCCTTCAACGCCACTTACGCATACGATATCGCCTACCGTTGCGCTGTCCGTTGCTACTCTCGCAAGTCCTTCGAACTGATAAATGTTAGTTACCTTTGCCTTAATAGACTGTTCGGGCTTGTGATAGTTTACCAAAACGACTTGCTGATTTTGTCTAAGCGTACCTTGTTCGATTCTGCCGATACCGATTGAGCCAACGTAATCGGAATAGTCAAGCGCAGATACGAGCATTTGCACGGGCGCATCAGCACTTCCACTAGGCGCAGGAATATGGCGTACTATTTTTTCAAAAAGCGGAATAAGATTTTCGCCTAAAGTGTTCGCATCAACAGATGCTATTCCTTGTCGAGCCGAACAGTAAACCACGGCGCTGTCAAGCTGTTCT
>JAZOUI010000201.1:0-3577 GCA_045658145.1 Pumilibacteraceae bacterium | reverse complement strand
ACACCGACATTATGACGAGTAGTATTTATGCGCTCGTTACTGCCGTGAACCGTATGCTTGACGACAAAGGAGATAAATAATGACACTTACCGGAGCACAAATTATAATAAAAACATTAATCGAACTAGGAGTAACCGACGTTTTTGGTTATCCTGGTGGTCAAATACTCAACGTTTACGACGCGCTTTACGAGTACCGTGATCAAATCAATCACGTTCTTACCGCTCACGAACAGGGTGCATCACATGCTGCGGACGGATATTCGCGCGCAACGGGAAAAGTAGGCGTAGTAATTGCAACTAGTGGACCGGGCGCAACTAACCTTGTAACAGGTATCGCGACGGCAATGCTTGACTCCGGGCCTATGGTTGCAATCACGGGTAACGGTCCTTGCTCGCTTATCGGAAAGGACAGTTTCCAAGAGATTGATAATACGGGCGTAACCTTGCCTATCACGAAACATAATTATTTCGTGCATAGAGTTGAAGATCTTGCCGACATTATTCGCGAGGCTTTCGTGATTGCAAAATCGGGTAGACCTGGACCGGTACTTATCGACGTTCCTAAGGATATCCAAATGGCGAAGTACGAATATGAACCTAAGCCCGTTGAAGATAAAATAGATCTTCCTAAAGCAGATGAAACGCTTATCGACCAAGCGGTAGAACTTATAAGTAGTTCCGTACGTCCCTATATTTATATCGGTGGTGGCGTAGCAGGACTAGGCATGGGACAAAAAATTATCGACTTTGCTAACAAAATCGACGGTGTTATCGGTAGTACGTTTATGGGACTTTCCGCAGTTCCTACCGATAGCGAAAGATTTTTGGGTATGCAAGGTATGCACGGACATTACGCATCATCCATTGCTCAAAACGAGGCGGATCTTATTATCGGTATAGGCGTTCGTTTTAGTGACAGAGCAACGGGCAACGTTAAAAAGTTTGCAAAGCGTAGCAAGATTATTCAACTTGACGTAGATTTTGCTGAAGTAAACAAGAACGTAACCGTTGACCTTGGAATAGTGGGCGACGTTGAAGATGCCGTTTCACGTATTTTTGAAAAGTGTCAGCAAAAGTCAAATCCCGACTGGATGCACACTGTAAAATTCTTGCGAGAAGAAGAAAAACGTTTTGAACAAGAAATTGCCGATGCTAATGAAAGCAAACTTTCTCCCAAGCAAGTTTTGGACATTATCAATGCGAAAAAGCCTGCTCGTACCATTATCGCAACTGACGTAGGACAGCATCAAATGTGGACTGCGCAGTACGCTAATTTCGACGCTCCCCGTCGTTTCGTATCTAGTGGTGGACTAGGAACAATGGGCTTTGGTTTGGGCGCGGCGATAGGTGCGTACGTTGCAACGGGTGATACGACTGTGCTTGTTACGGGCGACGGTAGTTTTGGTATGAACCTTAACGAACTTATCACCGCAACGACGTATAACCTTCCCGTTATAATCGTTTTGATGAACAACGGCGTTCTTGGTATGGTTCGTCAATGGCAAACGTTGTTCTTTGGTAAGCGCTATTCTAACACGGTGCTTGAAAGAAAAACGGACTACGTTGCTCTTGCAAAAGCGTTCGGAGCGAACGGATACGTTGCAACAACGCCTACTGAGTTTGAAGACGCGTTTGTAAAAGCACTTAAAGCGGATGGCCCCACGGTAATCGACGTAAGAATTAATAAGGACGAATTTGTCCTTCCTATGTTACCGCCTGGTGGAGCAATCGACGATATTATTACTAACGTAAAGAAGTAAGGAGAGATTTATGGAAAAAGTAAATAAATTCGTAATAGCAGTTTACGTTGATAATAAATCGGGCGTGCTTACAAGAGTAACTACTATGTTTACCCGTCGTGGATTTAACATTGACGCGCTTACCGTAGGCGAGACTGAAAGCCCCGAATATTCGCGTATTACTATTTGTATGAGTGGTGACGGCTATGCTCGCGAACAAATGATTAATCAACTTCGCAAACTTGTCAACGTTAAAAAAGTGGAAATTTTGGAAGAGGGCACGTCTATTAAGCGTGAACTTATGCTTATAAAGGTTAAAAATACTTCTGATAGCCGTAGCGATATAATGACGGCGGTGGACGTATTCCGTGCTAACGTTATCGACTATACTCCTGGCGAACTTTGTATAGAAGTTACGGGCGATCCGTCAAAAATGGATGCTTTCGTTCGTCTTATGGAGCCGTGTGGAATTTTGGAAATGTGCCGAACGGGAATTGTAGCGCTTGAACGTGGCGCAAACACGTTGTTTTATAAAAAGTAACTAATCGCTTAAAAGGCGCAAAAAAATAAAAAAATTAAAGGAGAATATAAAAATGGCTAAAATTTATTATCAACAAGATTGTAATCTTGACAAACTTAATGGCAAAACCGTAGCAATTATCGGATATGGTTCGCAAGGTCACGCTCACGCGCTCAACCTTAAAGATTCGGGCGTAAAAGTAATCGTAGGTCTTTATAAGGGTAGCAAGAGTTGGGAAAAGGCTGAAAAAGCAGGTCTTACCGTAATGACCGCTGCTGATGCCGCTGCAGCCGCTGATATGATTATGATTCTTATCAACGACGAAAAGCAAGCAAAACTTTACAAAGAGAGCATCGAACCCAACCTTACCGAAGGTAAAACGCTTATGTTTGCACACGGTTTTAACATCCACTTTGGTTGCATCAAGCCTCCGAAGAACGTTAACGTAATAATGGTTGCTCCCAAGGGCCCTGGTCACACCGTTCGTAGTGAATATCAGGTAGGCAAAGGCGTACCCTGTCTTATCGCAGTAGAACAGGATGCAACTGGTGATGCACTTGAACTCGGTCTTGCTTATGCGCTCGGTATCGGTGGCGCAAGAGCAGGCGTGCTTGAAACCACTTTCCGTACCGAAACTGAAACTGACCTTTTCGGTGAACAGCCAGTACTTTGTGGTGGTGTTTGCGCACTTATGCAGGCAGGTTTTGAAACGCTTGTTGAGGCAGGCTACGATCCCCGTAACGCATACTTTGAGTGCATCCACGAAATGAAACTTATCGTTGACCTTATTTACCAGAGTGGTTTTGAAGGTATGAGATATTCCATTTCTAACACGGCAGAGTACGGCGACTACGTAACGGGACCGAAGATTATCACGGCTGAAACCAAGAAGGCTATGAAGAAGATTCTTTCTGATATTCAGGACGGAACTTTTGCAAAGGAATTCCTTTTGGATATGAGCGACGCTGGTGCGCAAGTACACTTTAACGCTATGCGCAAAATCGCTAGCGAACATCCCAGCGAAGTTGTAGGTAAAGATATCCGCAAACTTTATAGTTGGAGTGATGAAGATAAACTTATCAACAACTAACGCTTAATTAGAAAAGTAATAATTAACGCTTATAAACTCAGAGCAAATACGCTTTGAGTTTTCGCGCATTTTTGCGCAAAACAAAATTCGAGGTTTAACCACTATGATGATGAAAGAAAAAGTAGTAGATGGATTTCATAACGCACCGCATCGTTCGCTTTATCACGCGCTCGGTTATACGGAAGAAGAAATAAGTCGGAGGCCAAGGCGGTCTTAGGAGACAAGA
>JAZOUI010000200.1:0-2447 GCA_045658145.1 Pumilibacteraceae bacterium | reverse complement strand
TACCGAAGAATTAAAAGAACTTGAATCAAAAATACTTAACGCCGAAGAATACGCTAAAAATCGCGAACTTGCGCTTTTTGAAAGCATTGTTGACAAAATTAAGGAATACGTGGACGATATTATCAGCGCAGCGCACAACGTTGCTATTTTGGACTGTCTTGTTTCGCATTACGTTGTTTCGCAAAATAAAGGATACGTTAAGCCTGAAATTGATGAAAATATCAAGGAAATTAAGATTACCGAAGGCAGACATTGCGTCGTTGAAAAGCTTATCGGCACGGAAAATTTCGTACCTAACGACACGTACTTAAACGACGGCGACGATAGAACAATGCTTATCACCGGTCCTAATATGGCAGGTAAAAGTATTTATATGCGCCAAGTTGCTTTAATTGTTATTATGGCACATACAGGTTGTTACGTTCCTGCTAAAAAAGCGCAAATTTGCCCCGTAGATAAAATATTTACTAGAGTAGGCGCAAGCGACGACCTTTCAACGGGTAGAAGTACGTTTATGGTAGAAATGTCCGAAGTTGCTAATATTTTGGAAAATGCAACGGCGAATAGTTTACTTTTACTTGACGAAATAGGCAGGGGAACTGCTACGTTTGACGGACTAAGCATTGCTTGGTCGATAATCGAATATTTATCGACGAAAATTAAAGCAAAAACGCTATTTTCCACACACTACCACGAATTAACCGAACTAGAAGGCGTATATGAAGGCTTGAAAAACTACAAGATGACTGTACGCGAATTCCACGGCGAAATTGTATTTATGCGCAAACTTATGCGTGGTAGCGCAAATAAGAGTTTTGGTATTGAAGTAGCAGGTCTTGCCGGACTTCCTGATTCCGTACTTAAAAAGGCGAAAGAACTTCTTAAAAAACTGGAAAAATCGGATATCGCAAGAAAAGAACAGGAAAACACAAACTATCAATTATCCATTTTTAGCAATAATTCTAATAATGAAATTATTTCTATAATTAAGGAACTAGATATGGACAATCTTACCGCAAGAAAAGCGCTTGACGTTCTATACGACTTACGGGAGAAAATAGAAAATGACAGAAATTAAAGTTTTAGACAAATCGGTTTTTAACCGCATAGCCGCAGGCGAAGTTGTTGACCGTCCCAGTTCTATCGTAAAAGAACTTGTCGAAAATGCAATTGATGCAGGCGCAACGGCAATTTCCGTTTCTATTAAGGGCGGTGGAATAGACAGTATTCGCGTCTCCGATAATGGCAAAGGAATAGAAAGCGGAGACGTTAAAACCGCTTTTATGGCGCACGCTACTAGCAAAATAAAGGAAATTAACGATCTTGACAAAATTTCTACGCTTGGTTTTCGTGGAGAGGCACTTCCGTCTATTGCGTCCGTTTCAAAAGTTACTATGGTTACGCGCACACGCGATAATCAATTAGGAACACAGTACGTTATTGACAACGGATGTGAACTCGATTTTGGAGAAATGGGCGCACCGTTAGGCACTAGCGTTTTAGTTGAAAATCTTTTTGAACGCGTTCCTGCGCGTAAAAAATTCTTGGCAAAGGAAAGTAGTGAAGAAAACGCTATCACAACGCTAGTTTCTAAATTTATTCTCGCAAATCCCACCATCTCTTTTCATTATACCGCTAATGGTAAAACAATTTATTCATCTAGTGGAAATGGACTAGAAAATGCAATAAATACCGTATATGGTAGCCAATATTTGGCAAATATGCTTAAAATTGATAGTGCTATGTCAGACATAGTACTGACTGGTTACATCAATAAACCGTCATTTACTAAGCATTCTAAAGCATTTCAAACGTTAATCATCAACGGAAGATACGTTGAAAACGACGACATTTCTTATACCGTTTTTGGTTGTTATCAAAAGTATTTGATGAAACGTCAATTTCCAACGTACGTACTTCATTTGTCGCTTCCATACGATATGGTGGACGTAAACGTTCATCCTAATAAAATGGAAGTGAAGTTTGCTATTCCCGGTCTTATTAAAAAAATAGTTGCAGATGCAATAAAAAGCCAAGTTCTTGAGGCGGTTTCTATTCCCAAGGAAATTGAAGAAGATTTTTCCGAGTCAAAAGTTAAAGTTTTCGACTTTTTTGAAGTTACCGAGCAACCAAACGAGCAGTTTAACGACGATTTACCTTTTGACGCGCCCAGCAAAACAAGCGAACCGATTATTCCGTTTTTTAGCGAAGAAAAGGTTGCTCCTGTAGAAATCAAGCAATATACGTCGCAAGAAGATTACTATGAAGATAAGCCCAAAAGAAAAATAGACAGTTCCATTTTGGGTGATATTCCCACGCAAAAAGTATTTTCTCGTTCGTCATTGAACGATACGAAATTACGCGAACCGTCCTATACGCAAATAACTCCGTCGCCATTTTTATCAAACGTAAAGCAAGATAGCATTGAAGTTAAGATTACACCTAAG
>JAZOUI010000199.1:0-2958 GCA_045658145.1 Pumilibacteraceae bacterium | reverse complement strand
TGGCCTCCGACTTCTTGCAGGATATAAGGGTTACGGCTTTGCAATGATCGTTGAACTTCTTTCTTGCGCTCTTCAAGACGGTTTTTACGGTAAGGACCTTGACGGAAAGGACGAGAACGGAAATATTCGTCCCTACCATTTAGGACATTTCTTTATCGCAATCGATACAAACCACTTCCTTGGCGAAGAACTTTGCCGTAAAAAGGCAGGCGACGTAATCCGTGCGGTACGCGCATCCAAGAAAGCGCCCGGAGCAGAAAGAATTTACACGGCTGGCGAAAAGGAATACGAGATTTGGCAGAGTAGAAAGGACAGCGGTGTTCCCATTAACGAGTCCGTTCAGCAGGAAATGATTAACGTAAGAAACAAACTTGGTCTTACGCAGTACGTATTCCCCTGGGAAAAATAAGGAGTAGTTATGAATTACGCTGAAGAATCACTTAAAAAACATTACGAGTGGAAAGGTAAAATCGAAGTTACCCAAAGAGTAGAAGTTAAGAGCAGAGAAGATCTTTCCCTTGCTTATACACCTGGCGTTGCAACCCCCTGTCTTGAAATTCAAAAGGACGAAAGCAAGTCTTACGACCTTACTCGTCGTTGGAACACCGTAGCCGTAATTACCGACGGCACGGCAATTCTTGGCTTGGGTGATATCGGCCCCGTTGCAGGTATGCCCGTTATGGAAGGCAAAGCGCTTCTTTTCAAAGCGTTTGGCGACGTTGACGCGATCCCCCTTTGCATTAAGAGTAAGGACGTTGACGAACTCGTTCGCACGATTTACCTTATTTCGGGTAGTTTTGGTGGAATTAACCTTGAGGATATTTCCGCGCCCCGTTGCTTTGAAGTGGAGCGCAGACTTCAGGAAATTTGTGATATCCCCGTTTTCCACGACGACCAACACGGTACGGCAATCGTACTTGGTGCAGCGCTTATTAACGCGCTCAAAGTTGTTAACAAGAAAATGGACGGCGTTCGCGTAGTAATCAACGGCGCAGGTAGCGCAGGTTGCGCGATTGCAAAGTTCTTGCTCCGTCTTGGCGTAAACGATATGATTCTTTGTGATAGACAGGGTACGCTTGTTGAGGGCAAAGAATGGATGACGGGCGCGCAGGCTGACCTTGCAAAGGTTACTAACCGTGACCATATCGACGGAACGCTTGCCGACGCTATGAAGAACGCTGACGTATTTATCGGCGTAAGCGCACCTAATATCGTAACTCAAGATATGGTTAAGTCTATGAACGACGGCGCAATCGTGTTCCCTATGGCTAACCCCACGCCCGAAATTGCTCCCGACCTTGCGCTTGAGGCAGGCGCAGTAGTAGTAGGCACGGGCAGAAGTGACTTTAAGAACCAAATCAACAACGTGCTCGCGTTCCCCGGAATTTTCCGTGGCGCGCTTGACGCTCGCGCAAGCCAAATCAACGAAGAAATGAAGATGGCTGCCGCTTACGGTATCGCGTCGCTTGTATCCGACGAAGAACTTTCCGCCGACTATATTATTCCCAAGGCGTTTGATGAAAGAGTAGGTAAAACTGTTGCAAAAGCAGTTTACGATGCAGCAATCGCAACGGGCGTAGCAAGAATTAAATAATAAATAACGAGAAGGCGCGCTTTTACGGGCGTGCCTTTTTTGTAGGAGAAGATATGAGCATTAGATTAATGACGCACAACGTTTGGAATAACGATAACAACAGTCCCGAGTGGGAAAAGAACGGCGAAGACTGTTCTGCCCGTGCAAGAGTGGGTGGACTTACGCGCGTTTACGAAGAAAAACTTCCCGACGTAATCGGCTGTCAAGAAATGACGGCGCTTATGAGCGATCTTCTGATGGAAAACTGCGCTAAAAAGGGTATAAACTACACGCTTATTTGGGGACGTTTTACGCCCGTGTTTTTCCGTTCGGACAAACTCGATTTGATAGAATCGTACTTTGACACTTACCCCGATACTATCGACGGGTTCGAAGGCGAGTTTAACGACGTCCGTTCAAAGTCTTACACTTGTGCAGTTTTTAGAGAAAAGGGTAGCGGAAAATATTTTGTTTTCACGACCACGCACCTTTGGTGGATGCGTAACGCCGACACGGACGAGCAAGCGAAAATACACGGATATAGAAAAAACTCGGATAACGCGCGAAAAATTCAACTTTCGATGGCGATTGAAAGCACGAAAAAATTGTCTAAAAAATATAATTGCCCTGCCTTTGTAGTGGGCGACCTTAATGCAAAATATAATTCGCCGGCACTCGAATACGCGCGCTCTAACGGGTTTAAGCACGCTCACGACGTTGCCACCGAATACGCCGACGAAACTATGGGCTATCATTGGTGCTATGCTAATCGTTACGATAAGTGCTATTATACCGAGCCGTTTGAAAGCGCAATAGACCATATTTTGGTGCAAGGCGAAGTGGAAGTAAAGCGATTTGAACGCTATTCGCCCGACTACTATTTTCCTATATCCGACCACTCGCCAGCGTACGTGGATATTGAATTAAAATAATACGTAAAAAGCCTTGCAAAAAGGCGCAAGAAATGATATAATAACAATATCTTAATTTTGAGGTGCTAATATGAAATGGATTTGGAATAAGGGTGGAGACGCTTACGTTGACTTTTTTGATGAGTTTGCCACTGAAACGAGTGGACAAGCAACGCTTTTTATAAGTGCGTCGACTGACTATGCTGCGTATATTAATGGTCAGTTTGTTGAACATTCGCAGTACCCCGATTATCCTTTTAAAAAGGTTGTTGAACAAATTCCCGTTACCGTAAGTGCGGGCAAAAACGAACTTAAAATCGTTGCATATCACATGGGCGCAGAGGCGTTTACGCACTATAACAAAACGCCTGCTCTTGCTTATGAAATAGTAATGGACGGCAAAGTTTTGGCTACTTCGTCGGCAAAAACTATGTGCGTAAAAGACCCTGGTTACGAGATCGAACCTTACTTTAT